>JBIIZP010000022.1:0-10004 GCA_044346215.1 Candidatus Planktophila sp. | reverse complement strand
GGCTTTACACCAATTCGCGTATTGGTCATTTCATAGAAATCACGGACAGCCTCGAGCATCACCAATACCACTGGGGGAGTTGCCGCGGGTGCAACCTTTCCAGTTGAAGTCTTGATGAAATCAGCACCAGCTGCCATTGCCAAAAACGATGCTTTGCGAACATTGTCATATGTCACAAGTTCGCCGGTTTCAAAAATAACTTTTAGGTGTGCTTTGTCCCTGCACACCGCTTTGATTTGCACAATCTCATTAAAGACATCGATATAGCGACCCGCAAGAAATGCGCCACGATCGATCACCATGTCGATTTCAGCGGCTCCAGCATCAATGGCATCTTGAGTATCTTGAATCTTCACTGGCATTGATGCTCGACCTGAAGGAAATGCAGTAGAAACGGCGGCCACCGGAACATGCTGCCCGCCAATTAAATCTAAATGTGTTCGAGCAACAGAAACCATGTCATTATAGACGCACACCGCGCCAACACTTGGGACTGTTGCATCTGTTGGATCTGGGCGAACCGCTTTGGTGCACAAAGCTTTCACTTTGCCTGGCGTATCAGCACCTTCCAAGGTCGTTAAATCAACCATGGTGATTGCAGTTTCAATTGCCCAACGCTTAGAACTTGTTTTAATACTTCGAGTTGCAAGCATTGCAGCGCGAGCATCTGCACCAACTTGGTCGACACCAGAAAGATTGTTGAGGTAACTCTTTAGCGAGGCTTCGCTGCCATCGACTAAACCGTAAAAACTCACGATAACAATTCCTTCAGCGGGGGTCGTAGTTGATCCAAAACTACCTGGGCAGCTTTGGAATCCCTTTCAATCGCCTCAATGTAACACTTCATTTTTGCTTCGGTACCGCTTGGGCGAATGATGATTCGCACGCCACCTTCTAGCCAGATTCGAATTCCATCAGTTGGTGGCAAACCATCGGTAGGTGTTGCTAAATCATCGATCGAAGTAACTAATCGTCCAGCAAGCTCTTTCGGTGGATTACTGCGTAAGCCGCCAAGAATTACGCCAACCTTAGAAAGATCACTTAAGCGAATTGAAATTTGTTCAGTTGCATGGAAACCATGTCGTGCCCATATTTCGTCAAGTAAATCTAGAATAGTTTTGCCTTCAGCTGCCAGATCTGATGCAATTTGTGCCAAAGTTATTGCAGCTGATATTCCATCTTTATCATTTACTGTCACGGCATCAACGGCATACCCAAGAGCTTCTTCATAGCCGAAAGTTAAATTCTGGATTTTTGCTAGCCACTTAAAACCCGTCAACGTTTCTTTGAAATCTAGACTGTAGTGGGCCGCAATTTTTCTAACGATGGATGATGAAACAATTGAATTAGCAAATATGCCTGAATCGATTTTTCGAGCAATTGATTCAGCAAATATCGCTCCTAACTCATCTCCACGCAGCATTCGCCACCCAGTTGCTGGATCACTAATTGCAGCCGCGCATCTATCAGCATCAGGATCATTGGCAATAACTAAGTGAGCATCAAATGCTTTTGCGGTTTCAACAGCCAAATCAATTGCACCCGGTTCTTCAGGGTTTGGAAAGGCGACCGTTGGGAAGTCAGGATCTGGCGCAGCCTGTGCTTTCACCAAGATTGGTGCTTGGAAGCCAGCTTTATGAAAAACTTGCTGAATTGTTTCGGTACCAACACCATGCATAGCGGTATAAACAATTCGCAGAGATCCTGGCTTGCTTGCCAAGGCAGCGGTTCGGTCGATGTACTGCTCAACTATTTCTTCACCCAGCAGCTTCCACACTTTTCCGCGAGGTTGTGATTTCAAAGCTGTGATTGCATCAATTTTCGCTGCAATCGATTCATCTGTTGGTGAAACGATTTGCGATCCTCTGTAATGAATTCCATCAACAGTGCCACCGAGATATACCTTGTATCCATTGTCTTGTGGTGGGTTATGACTGGCGGTAACCATGATGCCGACATCGCACTTAAGTTCATTTGTCGCAAAGGCTAAAACCGGCGTTGGTAAAGGACGGGGTAAAACAAAAACCTTCATGCCCGCACCACTCATAATTTCAGCGGTCTCAAAGGTGAAATCTTCAGATCCATAACGGGCATCGCGGCCAATTACGACGGAGGTTAAATTGCGTTCCTTCATATAAGCAACAATGCCGGTCGCAGCGCGGCCAACAACTGCGCGATTCATTCCAGATGGCCCAGGTCTAACCGGTCCTCGTAATCCCGCGGTACCAAATTGCAGAAAGCCGTTAAAGGATGCACGTAGTTCAGTTTCATTACCTGCATCAAGCCATTGTTGTAATTGTGCAGCGGTTACTGGATCTGGATCATCTGCAATCCAGGCTTTTACTTCCTGCTCCAGTGAGTGATCCATATGCTTAGAGTAACTTCGGAATAACACCTTTGAGAAGTGCGCCCATACGGTCTGCCGCGGCCTTACCCGCTGCGATTACCTCTTCATGGTTAAGTTTTTCACCAGTTACTCCAGCTGCAGCATTAGTGACTAAAGAAATTCCTAGTACTTCAGCACCAAGTGCATGTGCAGCGATCGCTTCTGGAACAGTAGACATTCCAACTAGATCTGCACCCATAGTTCGCATCATCAGAATTTCAGCAGGAGTTTCATAGGTTGGACCGCGCCAATGCACGTAGACACCTTCTTGGAGAGATGAATCCTCTTTCTTTACAATTTCGCGAATTCGCTTGCTATATAGATCTGTTAGATCAACAAATGTTGCACCAGACAGTGGCGAAACTGCGGTTAAAGAGATGTGATCTCGAATCAGGACAGGTTGTCCTACTTTGTATGAAGTATTAATTCCTCCACACGCATTGGTCAAGATAACTACTTTGCAGCCAGCTTTAACTGCGGTACGAACACTATGAACTACAGGTTCTATTCCTTTGCCCTCGTATAAGTGTGTTCTGCCTAAGAAAACTAAAGCACGCAATTTCTTTCCATTGCTTTCAATTTCGTAAGAGCGAACTTTGCCAGAATGACCTTCGACAGCAGGGGCAAAAAAACCGGTGAACTCTTCAGCGTTGCATTCAAAGACTGGTGTTCCAAGTGCATCAACTGCACTGACCCAACCCGAACCCATAACTAGCGCGACATCGTGATGAGGTATTCCAGTCTTTGCCGCAATTTCACCTGCAGCTTGTTCAGCTGCCGCCAGTGGGTCTTTATAAAGAAGTTCAGTCTGTGTCATGCGGCAATAATGTCATAAAGGTGGCGTATGCGGTTATTTATTTCATCTTCTTTGCTTCAGGCCAGGTGTAGCCAAGGTTTGCAAAAGCCTTGCGAACAAATGGCATAGAGATGCCCACCACATTTGTGTAATCACCTTCGATGGATGGAATAAAGGCAGAGCTAAAGCCATCTAGAGTAAATCCGCCTGCAACATGTAATGGTTCTTCAGTAGCGACATAATCTGCAATTTCTTCATCGCTCATGTGATCAAAACTCACTCGGGTCGTTACGCGATCTGAAATCTCAATATCTTTTGCGGTATCAATAATGCAATGGCCTGTGTGCAGTAACCCTGAATTTCCTTGAACTCGCTTTGCGCGCTCCGTTGCAATTTCTGGAGTTCCTGGTTTACCCATTGATTGGCCATCAAATTCAAAGGTCGAGTCACAACCAATAATGATTGCCGGGAAATCGATTTGCTCACGAACAGTGTGAGCTTTAGTGATAGCTAGAGCGATCACCATATCGGCAGGGGAGAGTGAGTTAAAAAACTCACTCTCTTCATCTACATGGCTGACAATTATTTTTGGGGATAACCCTGCTGACTCTAGAAGGCGGCGACGGCTAGTTGATTGTGATGCTAAAACAATTGTTGTCATGGTGATTAAACCCTTGGCTCTATTTGTGATGAAATTTTTGCCTGCATTGCCAAGAGTATCGGTACCAAGTTCCAGACGATGCATCTACGATATGAGGGTGAGAAATACCTTTCCCATTGTTGGTGTCATTGGTGCTGGACAGCTGGCACGGATGAGTATCGCCCCCGCAACCGCCTTAGGTGTTGAACTCTTACTTCTAGCTGGTGATTCGCTGGATTCGGGCGCTCAAATCACAAACCACATTGTTGGGGACTATAAAGATTTACAGACAGTTCGAGCCTTTGCTCAAAAATGTGATGTTGTGACATTTGAGCATGAATTAATCCCCTTGAGTATTGTCAAAGCTTTAGAAGCTGATGGCGTAGTTGTTCGCCCATCCTCTTCTGCTTTTATTTTTTCGCAGGATAAAGCTGCGATGCGAGAAAAGTTAAGTAGTTTTCCAGCGCCACATTGGCAATTAGTTACATCTGCAGATGAAGTGAAGGAATTTCCAATTATTGCTAAAGCAATTTCTGGAGGATACGACGGTCGAGGAGTTTGGAAAGTTTCCGATCAGCATGAGTTAGCAAAACTGCTTCAGCAAACCAGCAAGTTATTGGTTGAAGAGCTTATAGATTTTGATTATGAAATTGCGGTCATGGTTGCCCGTTCTCCTCATGGGCAAGCTACAACATGGGCCCCGACTCAAACAATTCAAAAAGATGGAATCTGTACAATGACAGTTTCACCTGCTCCGCAACTTAGTTTTGAACTAAGCGAAAAGGCGCAGAAGTTATCACTTGAAGTTGCTGCAGCTGTTGGAGTTGTCGGAGTGATGGCAGTTGAGATGTTTGTCAAAGGTGATCAACTATTCATTAATGAACTCGCTATGCGTCCCCACAATTCTGGGCATTGGACGATTGAAGGTTCAAAAACCAGTCAGTTTGAACAGCATCTACGGGCAATTTTGGATTTACCGTTAGGGGATCCTGCGATGACGGTGCCCTTTGCAGTCATGGGAAATATTCTTGGCTCAAATAAGCAAGACATGTATCGCCCCTACCTGCATCTGATGGCGCGAAATCCGGGGCTCAAATTTCATCATTACAAGAAAGAGGTACGCCCAGGTCGCAAGATTGGCCATGTAACTTTGTTGGGTCAAGACCTCATAGAATTAACCCAAGAGGTTAAGCATGCGTTGGATTACATGAGCGGAGAAATCGATGAGTGATGTAGCAATCATCATGGGATCAGACTCAGATTGGGTGATCATGGAGGATGCAGCAAAACTCCTTGATCAGCTTGAAATTAGTTACACCGTCGATGTTGTTTCAGCTCACCGCATGCCACTAGAAATGGTTGAGTTTGCTCAGACCGCAATTTCTAAAGGGTACAAAGTAATTATTGCAGGGGCAGGAGGTGCGGCGCATTTGCCTGGAATGGTTGCATCAATAACATCGCTGCCAGTAATTGGCGTTCCAGTTGCTTTGAAAAATTTAGATGGAATGGATTCTCTGCTTTCTATAGTTCAAATGCCCGCAGGCGTACCTGTTGCAACAGTGGGTATTGGCAACGCTAAAAATGCCGCACTACTTGCTGCACGGATATTAGGAGTTTCTGACGAAGCGATTTCTAGCAAGGTCATCAAGGGCTTACAGGAGATCAATAAAATTGCTAGGGAAAAAGGCGAATCTTTGAATTCGCGCCGGAATCAAAAGACTGGTTTCTAACCCCGAGTTCGATATTCGATTGCTGGGCAACGATCCATAACAGTTAACAAACCTGCCGCTTGTGCTCGAGCAATAGCTTCTTCATCAATCACATCAAGTTGAAGCCACACCGCTTTCGCTCCGATTGCAATTGCTTCATCAACAACTGAGCCAACTAGCTGAGAATTAACAAAACAGTCGACAACATCTACAGGTATCGGAATCTCTGAAAGAGTTGTGTAAGCAGTCTCTCCATGAACAGTTTCAGCTTTAGGGTGCACCGGAATGATGTGATGCCCTTTGTCCTGCAACAGACGAGCAACACCAAAAGCGGCTCGTTCAGGGTTGTTGCTCAGTCCAACCACAGCCCATGTCTTTAAGGACAGGACCGCATCAATTGTTTCCTTGGAATTAATCGGTACGCCCCAAAGCGTGGAATTTCCAACCAGCTTTTCGCCACAACGTGCGATCTAACATGTTACGGCCATCAATAATGATCTTTGACTTAACAAGAGAAGCAATAGCCGCTGGATCGATCTGGCGGTATTCCTTCCACTCAGTTAAATGCAAAATCAAATCAGCATCTTTAAGCGCATCTGTAACAACCTCTTGGTATGCAAGATTAGGAAAACGCTTTCGTGCAGGCTCGATACCTTGTGGATCATGTACTACAACGATCGCGCCAGCTGCTTGTAACTGAGCAGCAATATCAAGTGCTGGGGAGTCACGGACATCATCACTGTCGGGTTTAAATGTTGCACCCAACACAGCGATTTTGTACTGAGTTAAATCCTCTGAAAGTTCACCGCGCACAACATCGATAACACGTTGGCGGGCACGCAAGTTAATTGCATCAATTTCACGCAAGAATTCAAGAGCCTGTTTAGCGCCGAGTTCTTCAGCACGTGCCATAAATGCACGAATATCCTTTGGAAGACAGCCTCCACCAAAACCGATACCTGCTTGCAAGAAACGACTTCCAATACGTGGGTCATATCCAATTGCTTTAGCTAACACGGTGACATCGCCACCTGCAGCTTCGCAGACTTCAGCCATTGCATTGATAAATGAAATCTTTGTCGCAAGAAAGGAGTTAGCGGCAACCTTTACTAATTCAGAAGTTGGAAGATCTGCGCGAATCCATGGTGTGCCGAGTGCAATTACTGGCTCATAAACCTCTTTGAGAATTTCTTCTGCACGATCATTTGCAACACCAACGACCAAGCGATTAGGAGTTAAAGTATCTTCAACAGCAAAACCTTCACGAAGGAATTCGGGATTCCACGCTAGATCTGATTGCGGTGCAATCTTTGCTAACTCATCACGCAAACCTTGCGCAGTACCAACGGGCACAGTTGACTTACCAACAACCAGAGATCCATCTTTAAGATGAGGGGCAATCGCAGCAACAGCAGCCTTCACATACGTTAAATCAGCCGCAAGTCCATCTTTGCTCTGAGGAGTTCCCACACAAACAAAGTGGACATCTGCATCTTTAACTGCAGAAAAATCTGTTGTGAAAGATAGTCGCCCTGTTTTCATCTCTTGTTCAAGCAAGGTGTCTAAACCTGGCTCATAAAATGGCAACTTCCCACTTTGCAGGAGCGCAACCTTTTCAGGATCTGTATCCACGCCAACAACGGTGAAACCTAGAGAAGACATACATGCAGCGTGGGTGGCTCCTAAATATCCGCAGCCAACTACCGAGAGAGTTAAAGTCATGCGGCAGAGTTTACTTCAGAGCCCCGCAAGGATTTTCATCAGCGGTACGAGTCTTAAATTTATCGATCACAGTTGGTTTGGCAGTTGTTGACGCTGATGCCGAAGGAGAAGGGGTTACCTCATCGGTGAGCGGCAAATCTTCACGAATTCGATTGAATAGTTCTGGCGCAAGCTCTGAATCCCAAGTCACTACCGATCCAACACCTGCAACGCGTGCATTGGTGTTTCCCAGCGGAATTGTGAGAGTTCGGACGTTGCTTGAAGAAAGATTCTTCATCTGCTTTGCCAGTGTCAAAAGGTCACTCTTATTGAGTTCTGAATCCGTCTTAATAGTTGCAATCACTGCGTTGAAGAAATTTACAAGCTTAACTGGATTAAGCAATACACCCGTGCTTGTAACTTTTCGAAGGACTGCGCTCATAAACTGTTGTTGGCGTTGCATGCGACCTATATCGCCCATTCCATCAAAGCCACGTGTTCGCACATATTTTAAAGCATCAACACCATTGAGCGTGTGGACACCTGCGGGAAGAACTAAGTGGCTACCAGAATCATCAATGTCCCGTTTGGTGCAGACTTCGATTCCGCCAAGTGCATCAACCATTCCGGCAAAACCAGCAAATCCAATTTCGATGTAGTGATCAATGCGAATTCCTGTTTCATTTTCAACTGTCTGGATCAGGAGTGGTGCACCACCAAATGCAAAGGCTGCATTAATTTTTCCTTTTGCTGCTGGAACAATTCTCTCTTTATTCAGTGTCGATGGATGCTCTGGAATTGTCACTAATGAATCACGGGGAATTGAAATAATCGTTGCTTTATCCCGAGATTTAGAGATATGAACTATAAGTATGGTGTCTGACCGCGAACCTGCAGCAGTCTTTGTGCTTCCTACTCGGAGCAATTTCATCTGTTCTTTAGTGAGGCCTTCACGCGTATCAGAGCCAACTAATAAATAGTTAAGTGCTTTATTCGGCTTATCTGGTCGAGATGAAACAGAACCAAAGGCATCGATGCGATCGATAGCGCCACTGATCTGGCCTAAGCCCAGCCAGGAAAAGGCGGAAACAAGTACTACTCCCACAGATAGTGAGGTAATAATCCGAATTGCCCGCGTTGATTTCACTGTCAGAGAGTACTTGAGCGATAGCGTGTGCGTGTTATGTCGACATCAGCGAACACGTTATATGGCTCACCGAAGCGAGAAATCTCGGTGATCCTGCCCGTCCTCAATGAAGCTAAGTATTTAGAGGAGTCTGTGAATTCAATTTTGGCTCAGAGCTTTGATGGGGCCTTAGAAGTCATTCTTGCGGTGGGGCCTTCACATGATGCAACTATGCAGATTGCCACCCAACTTCAAGCAAAGGACTCTCGAGTAGTAGTAGTTGAAAATCCATCTGGAAAAACCGCTGCAGGCTTAAATCTTGCTATTGCAACTTCTAGATACTCAATCATTGTTCGAGTAGATGGACATTCACAGATTCCAAGTAATTACTGTGAAACAGCGTTCAAAGTTCTTGATGAAACTGGAGCGGTCAATGTTGGTGGAATCATGGCCGCTGAAGGTGTTTCACTTTTTGAGCGGGCCGTTGCTCGAGCAATGCGTAGTCCACTAGGTGTTGGGGCCTCACGTTTTCACACGGGCGGTGCTCCAGGTGAAGTTGATACTGTTTACTTAGGCTGCTTTAGAAAAGAAGCATTATTGGCAGTGGGTGGATTTGATGAAAGATTTACTCGAGCACAAGATTGGGAACTCAACTTTCGCTTACGCGAGGAAGGTGGATTGATTTACTTCGATCCACGTTTAACCGTTACATATCGCCCTCGCTCAACTATCAAAGCCTTATCAAAACAGTACTTTGAATATGGACGTTGGAGACGTGTTGTTTCACGTAGACATCAAGGAACAATTAATTACAGGTATCTTGCACCACCATTTACAGTTGTTGTTACCTCGTTATCAATCCTTTTAGGTGCAATCTTCTCGCCAATCTTCTTGATCCCAGCACTTGTTTATGCGGTCTTTATCCTGGGAGCTTCGCTAATAATTGGTAAGAGCATGGGTGAGATTCTTTGTTTACCAACAATTTTGCTCACAATGCATATTTCATGGGGGTTTGGTTTTCTTACATCGCCGAACTCACTAGCTCCTGCGGTAACCTTGCATCCGTGAGCACCCCGATGCAGGTATACGAGCCATTCAAGGCGGGCCTGCCTAAGCTCGGCAAGTACTGGAAATCCCTATGGTCTAGACGGACATTTATATCTGAGTTTTCTAAATCAGAGCTACGAGAGCAGCACTTTGATTCGGTCTTTGGACAACTTTGGTTGGTAATTAATCCACTACTGCTGTCTGGTGTTTACTTCATTCTGATTGTGATTATTAGAGGTGGAAGCGACAGTACTCGTTATGTGCATTTAACAGCTACCTTGTTCCTATTTTATTTGATTTCGAACTCTCTAACCGGAGGGGTTAAATCAATCACTGCGGGACAAAGATTGATTCTCAACACCGCTTTCCCTCGAGTAATGCTTCCAATCTCTGCAGTGATAATTGCAATCTTTAAGTTCGTACCTACCATTTTTGTGTTTTTGACAATCAAGGCTGTAGTTGGTTCTCAGTATAAAGTTGAAATGCTTTGGGCAATTCCAGTATTGCTCATCACTATTTTATTTGCTTTGGGGCTGGCAATAACTATTTCATGTATCAATGTTTACTTCAGAGATATCGCAAGTTTTCTGCCATATTTG
>JBIIZP010000146.1:0-2956 GCA_044346215.1 Candidatus Planktophila sp. | reverse complement strand
TCCGTAAGCTTCAATTGCAGAGACTGCATATGAAGAACATGACGGGTAGTACTTACAACGTGGTGCAAACATCGGTGAGATCCATTTTTGATACACCTTTATTGGCGCGATCAAGATTTGTCTCACTTTTGTTCTACCTTTTCGGAAAACTTTTTTAGAAGTTGTCCGACAATCTTTGTTACCTCTTGTGATACATCCGCATCGTGTGCGCTGTTAAGCGCTCGGATTACCAATAAACCCCCTGTTGGGAGTTGTGGGTAAATTTCACGAAGGGTGTGACGAACCTGGCGGGCAATTCGGTGACGTGTTACAGATCCACCAACGTTTTTGCTAATGATTAATCCGGCGCGAGCAGGTTGATCTAGTTGAGTTGGGTAGAGGTATCCAACAAAGTTAGGAGTTGAGAATCTCAAACCACTCTTTGTTGCACGCGCGAAATCGGCGCTCTCGGTAAGACGTGCGCTTTTTGCAAGCACGGGTATCGGTTATAAACCCTTATGCAGAAAGCTTGGCGCGACCCTTGCCGCGACGAGCAGAGAGAATTGCACGACCGGCACGAGTAGCCATGCGAGCACGGAAACCATGCTTCTTGGCGCGACGGCGTGTGTTTGGTTGGAAGGTGCGCTTTGTCATGAAAAACTCCTAATAGTGAAAATCTACTGCGGGCCAGAAATACGGGGGAAGCGAGGGTGTAACGGTAGAGGTCTGGGGATAAGCGGGTCAAACTGGCGATTGGAGGTGTGTGGACTGGTCTGAGTTGTGGATAACCAGTTGCTTTTTCCGCCAAACACCTCTACTTTTCACTCCCGTCCACAGGTAAAGCGCCTTTGGAGGGTTTAGCAGGGCTCAACCTGGGGTTTAGACCACAGGTTGTGGATAACCCTGTGGATGAACATTATGGGGTTTTCCCTAGAAGGCAGGCTGTGGTGAGTGTTAAGGAAGTCGAGCTAACCACGCTCTGGGGCCGGGTTATTGAAGAGGTCGCGATTAACGCCCCTCAACACCGAGCCTTTCTTCAATTAACAAAACCGCTTGGGCTTCTACATAATAATGATCAAACAACTTTATTGGTTGCAGCGCCTAATCTTTTTGCAAAAGATGTCTTAGAGAGTCGCTTACGTACTGTTGTTAGTGAGGTTTTAACCCGCGAAATTGGGTCCACCACAAATATCGCCGTTACTGTGGATGAAACCCTCGAGGTTGTCTCGTTGCCAGCACCAGAGGTTGAAATCGAATTCATTGCACCAAAATCTGGAACTGGTCGAGATGATGCCCCTGTTTCTAAAGTAGTAGATACATCAACTTTGAACCCGCGCTATGTTTTTGAAACTTTTGTTATTGGTGCATCAAATCGTTTTGCCCACGCGGCTGCGGTGGCTGTTGCTGAAGCACCAGCTAAGGCCTACAACCCTTTGTTTATTTATGGTGAATCTGGTTTAGGTAAGACTCACTTGTTACACGCTATTGGTGCCTACGCTCAAGAGTTGTATGGAAATGTGCGCGTTAAGTATGTTTCTTCAGAAGAGTTTACTAATGACTTTATTAACTCAATCCGTGACGATAAAGCATCTGCCTTCCAGCGCCGTTATCGCGATCTAGATATTTTATTAGTGGATGACATTCAGTTCTTGGAAAACAAAGAACGCACACAGGAAGAGTTCTTCCATACTTTTAATACTTTGTATAACGCAAATAAACAAATTGTTATTTCTAGTGACCGGCCACCAAAGCAATTAACAACTCTGGAAGATCGTTTACGTTCTCGTTTCGAGTGGGGTTTGATTACAGATATTCAACCACCAGAGCTAGAAACTCGTATTGCGATTCTTCGTAAAAAGGCGGCCCAAGATAAATTAAATGCCCCGGATGATGTTTTGGAATTTATCGCAAGTAAGATTTCCACAAATATTCGCGAGCTTGAAGGTGCTTTAATTCGCGTTACCGCTTTCGCATCTTTAAACCGTCAAAGTGTTGATATGTCACTTGCTGAAATTGTTTTAAAAGATTTAATTCCAAATGAGACTAATCCTGAAATCACCGGCGCGACGATCATGGCTCAAACTGCGGCTTACTTCAGTCTGACAATTGATGATTTATGTGGAACTTCACGGTCTCGAGTATTGGTGAACGCTCGCCAGATCGCGATGTATTTATGCCGAGAGCTCACCGAGCTTTCATTGCCGAAGATTGGCCAAACATTTGGTGGGCGTGACCACACGACGGTTATGCACGCCGATAGAAAGATCCGTCAATTAATGGCTGAGCGCCGTTCGATCTATAACCAAGTCAACGAGCTCACCACCCGTATCAAACAGCAGGCTAGATAACCCACGGTTGATTTGGGCTATATGTCCGAATTGCCACTCTTTACCCCCAGTTGGGGATAACTTGGGGATAACTTGGGTAGTTTAAGGAAAATCCGTGGATAACTATGGTGGAGAAGAAGTGGAAAGGGTGTGGTTGGTAATGAGCGGTCCCATTACCCACTTTTGTCCACATTTTTTCCCTACTGTTACCCACACCTTATACAAGGCCAATCCCCGCGTTGAACAGGGGTTTTACGGTTTATCAACAGATAAAAGCTCTAGTTACTACGACTACCTTTATATACATACATCCAGTTGCGGGAATAACCTTTTCACAAGCACTTACACAAACAAAGATCTGAAGAGTTGGGGATAGAAATGAAATTTACAGTCGAACAATCAGCGTTAACCGATGGAGTTAATTGGGTTTCGCGTTCATTATCAACCCGACCAATTAAAACCGAACTACTTGGAATAGTCATTGATGCGACAAACAACGAAGTCTTCCTATCAGCATCTGATTTAGAAACAGCAAGCAAAGCGCACTTTGGTGCCGAAGTAAAAGAGCCAGGTAAGGTTTTAGTTTCCGGAAAACTACTAGCTGAAATTTCTCGATCTCTACCAAACAAACCAATCACCTTTGTTTTAGA
>JBIIZP010000142.1:0-2960 GCA_044346215.1 Candidatus Planktophila sp. | reverse complement strand
ATCAATCGCCCTAACTCTTCGAGCTTCCTTAGTCTTTTTCCTTACCAAACTATGACACCTAGAATTCAAACATTCAAATAGCTGATTTGATTCTGGCCCAAGTCCTTCCGCCGGGATTTGGCATCTTCAGTGCCAGCAGGCAATGAGACATACGAGGCGCTGGGTGCGCTCGCAAGCAGCATGAAGATGGCACACATCTACTTTGGGATCGACCATTGTCTGCGCCATATGAATCGTTCTGCAGAACGGTTTTCCTGGGATCCGCAAAACCCACCACCCGCTCAATGACCAAATTTTTGGCCAATTAACTATCTCCGTTGCTACCCTTAAACTGATAGAAGTTCCCAAGAATTCTGATTCTTTACTCTAAATGTTGAGGAGAAATATGACATGCGTCCAGAAGCATTCTTCACTGTCACTTTACGCATATTTTGAAGCGCCGACTTTGGAAGAGGCCCTTAAGTTAGCCAAAGTAGACGAGAGCGCAAATTGGAAATTTACTGAGGATTTATCCGTTGAGTACTTCTTAGGGGATACAGATGCCTAAATTCCTGATTAAGTCCACTCACATAATTATATACACAGCGGACGTTGAACTTCCCGATCATAAAGACGACCTAGCGGGATTCATGAAAAAGTATGAAGAAGAAAATAAGGTGAATTGGACACAAGTAGATGTAATTACTCATTACTCTGGGGATGAAGTTTAAGTCGTAGTTGCTTGCTTAGAATTGTAAATCACGAAAGTGTTGGAAGTGAATGCGGCGGCGAAAGCCAGCATCGTAGTGAAGAACTAATGACAAAGTTAAGAGATTACATTTGCCTTTTTTGCAATAAATCAAATACTTATGCAGTAAGGATTCATGGTGAATTAGTCTTCGACCATGCTCGAGATGGATACTGGACATCACCGCAGTCATATATTCAGATAGGCGAGACCAAGCCAATAACCAATGTACTAAATGTGGCTCACTAAGATTTGGGAAGAGATCTTGGAATTATTGAGCTCGCTAAGAATTAATCACCCTGTTCCATGCCCTAAGCCTGCACCAAAGCACCGACAAGATAAACCCCGACCATCCAGCCAATTCCTGATTACTTTGGTCTGGAACTAGTCAGAGGTAGCCAGTAGGTTTTGCCTATGAGAGTTCTGCATACATCTGACTGGCATATTGGTCGTCGACTACATGGAGAATCCCTGGCTGCCTCGCACGAGAATTTTCTGAACTGGCTACATAGTGAGGTAATCAAAGATACAAAGCCTGATCTACTAGTTGTAGCTGGTGATATTTATGATCGCGGCGTTCCTCCAACTGAAGCAATTGAACTTTTTGAAGATACTTTGGCCGAGATTAACAAGTATGGAATACAGGTACTGATTACATCTGGAAACCACGATAGTCGCGTTCGTTTAGGAAGCAATACACGGTTTATGTCTGGTCTGGGTCTGCACTTTAGGACTCGACTTCATGAAGTTGCTAAACCAGTAGTTGTGCCATCAGAAGATTTTGATTTGCTCGCATATGGAATTCCATACCTGGAACCAGATGTTGATGCAGGTGTGTGGCAGGTAGAGGCTTCACAGTCTGCAGTTCTTGCAGAGGCGATGCGTCTGATTAATGAAGATATTGAGGCGCGAAAGAAGCAGAGTTCTAAGCCACTTAAAGTTTTAGTTGCAACCCATGCCTTTGTGGAAGGTGCAACCAAGAGTGACAGCGAGAGAAATATTAAAGACATACGCGTCGGCGGGCTGGGTCAAACAAGTGCTGCGGTCTTTGGTGGTGCTGATTATGTTGCGATGGGACATATCCATAGACCACATTCGAAAAATGAAATCAAAGGCCCAGGAGCGACCTTGCTTCGATACAGCGGATCGCCGATTCCCTTCTCTTTTTCAGAGCGTGATGATGAGAAGCAAGTGCTTCAGATAGAGATTTCAAAAGATGGTGTTAAGGATTCTGGAATAGAAACTTTGGTTGCACCAAAGCTGCGTGGAATGCAGCAAATTGAAGGCACGATGGAGGAGTTAATCTCTGACAAGCATGCGGCCACCAAGGATTGGCTCAAAGTTGTTTTGACTGACAAAGAGATACCAATCAATGTTTTCGACACCCTGAAGCGAAAGTTTGAGAATCTGCTTGATTTAGAAACACGCATCACGACAGATGGTGTTGTTGGCCGCAATCAAGATGGCGTACTTCTGCAGAATCTGACACCTGAAGAGGTAACCAGACGATTTGTTGAACGAGTAACAAAGGAAGAAGCAAGCGAACAGGTGGCAAGTGCAATTGATGATTGCTGCGCAGATGTTCGACTATCGCTGACTCAGGTGAACAAATGAGAATTCACCACTTAACAATTCAGGGCTTTGGTCCCTTTAAGGATAAGCAAGAGATCGACTTTGATGCCCTTAGCCAGGACAAGATCTTTATGCTCGAAGGTCCAACTGGTGCGGGTAAAAGCTCAATCATCGATGCGATTGTCTTTTCACTTTACGGTGTAACCGCGCATGAAGCTGCAACTAAGTCGGGGCCTGCAGGCCAAAGAGTTCGTAGCGATTATTGTGAAGTAGGCGATGAGACCAAGGTCTGTATTGAGTTTTCAACAGGTGGTGCTCGTTACAAAGTCACACGGACCGCTGCCTACGATGCTCCCAAGAAAAGCGGTGAAGGCACCACGCCAGTAAACGCAAAGGCGATTTTGGAGTTCATTGATCCACCACACGAGGCAATCAATCAAGTGAAGGAAGTTAACCTTCGTATCAAGGAAGAGCTTCGTTTAGATAATGAGCAGTTTTCGCAGATGGTGGTGCTCCCCCAAGGTGATTTTGCATCCTTCTTACATGCCTCAACTGAAAAGCGCCGTGAAGTATTAGAGACCATTTTCAAAACTTTCTTCTACGACAAGATTAAAGGTCAGTTAGATGTAAGGGCAAAAGAGTTCCAGGGATTGCTTGCTCA
>JBIIZP010000126.1:0-2961 GCA_044346215.1 Candidatus Planktophila sp. | reverse complement strand
TAAACGCAATTCTTGGCGCGAAGGATGCAAACGGAGCAAGTATTCCGATGACATCTGCGAACAAGGGTCAAGACACATCTTCATACGACCCATTCCAGAAGGAACAGCTTGCTGTTATGGCAGAAGCCAAGTACATCACTCAGTTCCTTGATCGCGATACTCGTCCAGACTTTGCAGGCCCAGTTGTTGGTCCAGCAATCCAGTCATGGTTCAAGAATCCAAAGGATGTTGCAAAGATCCAAGAGACTTTGCAGACACAGTGGGATGCGCTACCTCCTCTAGCTTAATTAGTTGTTAATTATTTAATTAACAATAAAGATTGAATTAGAGATAGGGTTATAAGTATGAGCTCGACGGCGAAAGACATTAATAAAGTCTCTCGCCGTCGAGCCTTTTCCAAGGCAGATCGAACAACACTCGCGGCATTTGTTGGTATTCCACTTTTCTTTCACTTACTGCTCGTGTGGATTCCAGCAGTATTAACAATTCTTCTTTCGTTTACTTATTGGTCAGGTATTTCAATCAGCCGAATCAAATGGGCTGGACTGGCAAACTATAAGAATATTTTCTTTGACACTCCTGCATTTTGGGAAGGTTTACAAAACAACACCATTTGGCTTTTGTGGTTTGCGGGCATTGCTACTCCACTAGGAATTTTACTTGCCTACCAAATCGATCGACAGATTCGTGGTCACAAGTTTTACGAAACCGCCTACTACTTGCCTGTAGTTCTTTCATTAGCGGTTACCGGAATTATTTGGAACTTCTTACTTCGCCCGGATGGCTTTGTTAACGGCCTCTTTGGACGCGATATTGATAATGCAATTTCATTCTTTGGCAATTACGACATCAACATCTATGTAATTTTGACTATCGCTTCATGGCGACATATTGGCTACATCATGCTTTTGTATTTAGCAGGCTTGAAATCCGTAGATATGGCACTTCGTGAAGCTGCATCCCTTGATGGAGCAACTGAATGGCAGACCTTCAAGAAGGTTGTTTTCCCATCTATGAAGCCTGTAAACATCATTGTTATCGTTATTACGATTATCGAATCCCTCCGCGCATTCGACATCGTTTACATTATTTATGGCTCATCGGCTGGTTTCCCAATTCTGGGTACTCTGGTTTTCCAAAACATCGCAGGAGAAGGTGCATCCATGAAGGGTGCAGCCTATGCGGTTATTCTCTTCGTTTTCTCAATCGGTCCAATTATTGCCTACCTACGAACAACCTTTAAGAGTGATGTCCAATGAGTATTGATTTAGATCTCCAGAAAGCAGCTACTAAGTACAAGAACAAGCAGAAGATTAAAGATCGCTTTATCTCTGCCTTCATTGGTGTTTTTGCGATCGCATGGATCTTCCCTATTGCCTGGACCATTTGGACCTCATTGCGCCCTTACAAAGATGTGCGGGCAAACGGAATTTTCTCTTTCCCAGAGACTCTTAATCTTGATAACTACAGCCAAGCAATTTCTCGTATGGATTTACCTTTGTATTTTTGGAATACGGCACTGATCACAATTCCTGCGGTATTCCTAACGCTTTTCTTTGGCTCACTTATTGCATTCGTAGTAAGCCGCTATTCATTCAAGTGGAATGTTTCGCTGCTCCTTCTGTTCACAGCCGGAAACCTTCTTCCAGCACAGCTTGTATTTATTCCAGTATTCAAGATGTATATCACTTTTGGTAAAGCGATCGGAATGCCACGTATTTTGTATGACTCTCCTTGGGGTGTTGTCTTGATCCACGTTGCATTCCAGATGGGTTTTGCAACTTTTGTACTTTCAAGTTATATGAAGACGGTTCCAAAAGAGATTAGCGAATCAGCAATGGTTGATGGCGCAAGCGTGTTTACTCATTACACAAAGGTAATGCTGCCTTTACTACGTCCAGCACTTGCTTCATTAGGTGTACTCATGACAACGTGGATTTATAACGACTTCTTCTGGGCACTTGTACTGATGTCATCAGATTCCAAACGACCCATAACCTCGGCCTTGGGTCGACTGCAGGGAGAATTCGTAACGGATTACAACCTCTTGGCTGCCGGTGCCACCATTGCAGCCCTGCCTACTTTGATTGTTTTCTTTGTACTGCGTAAGCAGTTTGTATCAGGCTTAACACTGGGCTCAACAAAGGGCTAATTTAAGAAAGTTGGGGCAAATGAAAGCAATTCAGATCACCGAATTTGGTGGTCCAGATGTCATGCACCTCGTAGATCTGGAAGAACCAAAAGCTACTGAAGGTTTAGAACTCATCAATGTTTCTGCAATCGGAATCAACTATGCCGATACCCATCAAACTGAAAACTCTTATCTTTCAGCCCAGAAGCTTCCGCTGATTCCAGGTATCGAAGTAGTTGGAACTACATCTAAAGGCGTTCGAGTTTTAGCACCAGTAGATGGCGGGGGATATGCGCAAAAGGCGCTTACTCATCCAGCAACAATGATTCCAATCCCTGATGGTGTTACTGATGAACAAGCACTCTGCATGTTGGTACAGGGATCAACCGCCTGGCATATTTTGAAAACTGTTGGTCACTTACAACCTGGCGAAACTGTTGTGGTTCATGCAGCAGCTGGTGGCGTAGGAACTATCGCAATTCAGTTGGCAAAGATGTGGGGCGCCAAGGTAATTGCTGTTGCTTCATCTGAAAGTAAACGCGCACTTGCAACTTCACTGGGTGCAGATGTATTCGTAGAAGCAACGCATGAAAATTTGGGCGATGCGATTAAAGCAGCCAATGGTGGAAAGCGTGTAAATCTGATTCTTGAAATGGTTGGCGGAAAGACTTTTGATGACAGTCTAGAAATTCTTGCTCCATTCGGTCGCCTGGTTACATACGGTATGGCCTCACGAGTTGCTCCAACGATGATTCAGCCAGCAACACTTATGGGCGGATCAAAGACAATTACTGGATTTTGGTTGTCACATTGTTTCGGCAAGAAAGAGT
>JBIIZP010000021.1:0-10161 GCA_044346215.1 Candidatus Planktophila sp. | reverse complement strand
TGAATGATGCAGCTAAAAAACTTATCGCAGCTGCGCAGTGGGTACATGTTGATCATGTCGGAATCAAGCGTCTGGATGAAGCGGGTATTGCTCGAGGCAAGGGACCACAAATTTCATTTGACGCGGGCTATGGTGTCGAGAGCTTTGATCCAATAGTTATTGACCTATTTGTTCCAACAGATCGCCAGATGGCCCTTCGTTATCCAGGTATCGATTTAGCTGTTGCTCTAGAAAATGATTCTATGAAGGCCGGTAACACAGTTGTCGCTACTCAGGGATCAGCTGGCAGCGCTGGTTTTTCACCAGAAACTGGGCTGGTTTCAGCACCAGGCTTCAAGGTTGATGTAACAAGCACATTGGGTGCCGGCGATGTATTTCATGGCGCTTTGGTAGCGCAATTGATTCAAGGGCACTCGTTACAAGAAGCAATGCGCAGAGCAAATGCTGTTGCAGCGCTGTCCTGCCGTGGCTTAGATGGACAATCAAAGATTCCAACTACAACTGAACTGAACGCATACCTGGAGGCACACTGATGAGAAAACCACTAACTAAATTGGCAAGATCATCAGGTGCATTAGCGATGGTTGCAGTTGATCAACGTGAAGCTTTACGCGGAATGTTTGCGCCACACCAAAGCACTCCAGTTCCTGATTCTCAACTAACTCAATTTAAGGTCGATGTTGCACGTGAACTTTCACCATTTGCATCTGCGTTATTGGTGGACCAAGAGTTTGGAATCGATGCGATTATTGATCAGAAAGCGCTAAACAGTGGATGTGGATTAATTGCAGCGGCAGATCTTTTGGTTGGACCTGCAGGTGGCGCTGCAACTGATACAGCAATAGATCCAGATGTTGATCCAATTCGCATGCGTGACATTGGAAGTGTTGGACTCAAGTTTCTAGTCTTATGGCGCAATGATGAATCTCCAGATGTTCGTGCCAAGTTAGTCGAAGATTTCAACAAGCTATGTGAAGTTTCAGGTCTTCCATCAATTATTGAAATCATTGTTAAACCACCAACAGATACTTCTCTCAGCTTTAACCGCGAAGAAGAATTGATTATCGCTGCACGTGAAGCAGCAGCCTGGAAGCCTGATCTTTACAAGGCAGAGGTTCCATTCCATGGTGAGGGTGATTTGAACCTTGTTACAAAAAATGCGGCCAGAATTTCAGAGGCAATTGGTTCACCTTGGGTTGTTCTTTCAAATGGTGTAAAACAACCATTCTTTAATGACGCGGTTAAGGCGTGCTCAATGGGTGGAGCCAGCGGCTTCCTTGCAGGACGTGCGGTGTGGGCTGACATTGTCAGTTCACCAAATATTACAAAAGCACTTCGTGAAATCTCTATTCCACGCTTAGAACAGTTGGCAGAGATTGTTGATACTTATGCAAGGCCTTGGACTAGTTGGTAATTAGTTCAATCATTCTTTTTACTGCTAACTCTGGCTGAACTGGATTTAAGAGCACCACATTTCCTGTCGGTGATTCATTCCAAAAGCTCATACCTTCAGAATCAATCGTTACATTTCCGGCAGGTGAGGTCTCAAAAAAATCAGGTACCAATAAAGCTAAAGCAGCGATGGGATCATGGGGAATCGTCCAGTCTTGATTTCTAGGCTCAATCCAACTCATGATTTCTGAGTGAAGAAGTACCCCAAACACGGGAGCATTTCTGATTTGCTCTATCTCCTCCATTCGAATGATGGTTTTCTGAGAGCTAGGTAAGTCTAAGATCGAAATTTGAATATTGGATTCTAGAACTATTCTAGCCGCATCAACATCACACTTAAAGTTATGTTCTACTCTAGATTGAGTAAAGTCGCCTCCCATGATCCAAACTCGTTTGACCTTCTTTTCAAAATCTCGATCACTCTGAATTGCTTGTGCAATATTTGTTAGTGGTCCAATTGCAATTACATCAATGGATCCAGGTTGAGCAATTACTTCCTCGATAAGGAAGTCGACTGCAGATTTAGATTGAGTCGTAAAAGATTCTAATTCTTTGAAGTTCTTACCTTCTGATCCTGACATCCACACTTCGCGGGCAGAAATCGTTTTATCATTCCCCATAAATGTAGGGATTTCCCTGTCCGCCATGGAGCATAGATTCATGGCAATTTGAGAACGCAGACGGACATCACCGTAAACAGTGGTTATGCCCATTAAATCAACATCTTTTGAGCCCAATAGAACCGCTAAAGCTAAAGCATCATCCACATCGGTACCGATATCGGTATCGAGAATGACTTTATGCATTAACCCCAGAGCTCTTTAATCTCAACTACTCGGCCTTCATTGATGCTCCTGTGAGCAGCAAGGCCTGTTACAACGCTTGTTACACCATCTCTTAAGGTAATTTCTGCCGGCGTTGAGTTCAAGATTGCATCACGGAATTTAGTGTGCTCAATGTATGAAGCGCCGTAATGGTGGCCCATATACTTAACATCGTAGTTGTGAACAATCTTTTGTTCATTTCCGCGTGCTCTACTAGCACCTCGAGCCCAACCTGAAAGCTTTCCGATACTTTCGCGACGAGAAGCGCGCAGAACCTGTGAAGGCAGGAATGATTCAATCTTTCCTGCATCGCCAACAATTGTCAGAATCTCTTTATCAAATGAACCTTCACCAAACATGCACAGATCCAACATTCCGCGAGCACCATTTGCGTATTCAAGAATTACAAAAGCGTTATCCAACATATCTGCTTGCTTGCCATCGTACTTTTCATCTAAGTGATTAACGCTTTGACCTCCAGATGCAAAGACGCGTACCGGAGTTTCTCCAACTACAATGTCCATCAAGTTGAAATAGTGGCAACACTTTTCAACCAAGGTTCCGCCTGTGCGTTCTGCAAAACGATTCCAGTTATTAACCTTTGGATAAAAAGGCTCGCGGTGTTCGCGGATTGAAACTTGATGAATCTTGCCCGCTTCGCCTTCATGTGCTCGAGCGATTGCTTCAGCAACAGGTGGCATAAATCGGTATTCAAGACCCATCCATGTCATCGCACTTCGCTTGTCATCCCAGGCAAGAATTGATTTCAAATCTTCAACAGTTGTAGCAAGTGGCTTTTCAACAAAAACAGCTAAATCTGTTGCGAGCGCATCCTTCAGAACTGCGGCATGTGTGTCATTCGGGGTAGCGATAACAACAGCATCGATTAACCCAGAGTCCAGCAATGCGCGGTGATCAGAGAAAATAGTGGCACCAGGTGCCACGGCAAGGGCGGCTTCCTGAGAGGGCTTATGGGGATCACTGATCGCGGTGACCACCGCTCCGCCCATGACCTTGATGTTCTCAATGTGCTCGCGGCCCATGCTGCCCGCGCCGATAATCCCGTACCGAAGCTCTGTTTTCATGGCAACAGGTTAGACCACTGAGAGAAATTTGGGCAGGGGGTAGACGAAACACGCTCAACTGACCTAGACTCTCGCAAGAGGTCAGACCACTACCCATTTATAGGCGAAGAGAGGCGTGTGTAGACATGGCAATAACTCCACCGCAGTTTCTGCTTCATCATGATGGCGACAATGTCGCTGTTGCAATGACAGATCTGCAACCAGGAACAGTTCACGGTCGTTCCGTGAAAGAAGGTACCGAGAGCACTGCGGTGTTAAATCACGCGCTTCCGCTCGGACACAAATTTGCACTCACAGATCTTGCTGAGGGCGACGCAATTATTAAGTACGGCATCAAAGTCGGACTTGCATCAGCTGCCATCAAAAAGGGCGATTACATTCACACACACAACATGAGGAGTTATCGATGGGAAGCAAGCCGCGCTTAACTGGATACCGCCGCGAAAACGGCACTATGGGTATCCGCAATCACGTAATTATTTTGCCTCTCGATGATCTTTCTAATGCAGCAGCAGAAGCTGTTGCAAAAGTTATTCCGGGCACAATGGCTCTACCTCACGCATTTGGTCGTCTGCAGTTCGGCGAAGATCTACAACTAACTTTTGACACACTGATTGGAACTGGCGTAAACGCCAACGTTGCAGCGGTTGTTGTTATTGGTATCGAACCAAAATGGACACAACTTGTTGCTGACGGAATTGCAAAGACTGGAAAGCCAGTTGCAGCATTTTCAATCGAAGGCAAGGGTGACCTACAAGTTATTCAGGAAGCTAGCCGTGTTGCAGCAATGTTCCTACAAGATGCATCTGGTCTTGTTCGTACAGAAGCTGAAATGGGCGACATGATCATGTCAATCAAGTGCGGAGAATCAGATACAACTTCTGGTCTTGGCTCTTGCCCAACAACATCTGAAGCCGTTGACCGTTGGGTTGATGCTGGCGGAACAGTTTTCTTTGGAGAAACTTCAGAGCTAACTGGCGGAGAACACCTGATTGCAGAGCGTTGCATTGATGCAGCTACTCGCGATTTGTTCCAGCTGACATATGACAACTACATCAAGGTTATTGAAGCAACTGGTGCGAACCTACTTGGCTCACAGCCAACACAAGGAAACATCGCTGGTGGCCTAACAACTATCGAAGAAAAGGCACTTGGAAACATTGCAAAGACTGGCTCCGTTCCTGTCGTTGGTGTTTTAACGCCTGCACAAATGCCAGATCCTGCAAAGCCTGGCTTGTACTTCATGGATTCCTCATCTGCTGCAGCCGAGTGCGTAACTCTTATGGCTGCTGGTGGAGCTGTAATTCACTTGTTCCCAACCGGACAAGGAAACGTAATCGGTAACCCAATCGTTCCTGTATTGAAGCTGACTGCAAACATCAAGACAGCAAAGTCAATGTCTGAACACATCGATCTTGATGTATCTGGCGTTCTTCGTTACGAATACGACATGACCAAGGCTGGCGACATGATGATGGATGTCATTTATGACACTGTTAATGGTCGTCTATGTAAGGCTGAAGTTATGGGTCACCGCGAATTCACATTCACAAAGTTGTACATCTCTGCATAATGATTCTGATTTCTGAAGATGTATGGGGGACTCCCTTCCAAACACTGGAAGGGAGTTTTCCCATTTCTCGTAATGATGATTTATGGAATAACCCTGAAGAACTTAAAGTCGCTCTGAAGGATGTAAAGGCACTTGTAGTTCGCAATAGAACTAAAGTAACTGCCGATGTCATTGCTGCAGCTCCTGGTCTGAAAGTGATTGCTCGCGCAGGTGTTGGTTTAGACAATATTGATCTTAAAGCTGCAGATGCTGCGGGTGTTGTAGTTGTTGCAGGACTTGGAGCCAACGCGGTTAGCGTTGGCGAATTAACTCTTGGTCTTGCACTTTCACTACTTCGTAATGTTCCAGGCCATGATGTTGCTACTCGTGATGGTGGTTGGGTGCGTACTCCTGGCCGTGAATTATCTGGATTAACATGGGGACTCTTGGGCTGTGGTGCAACCGGTGTTGCAACAGCTAAATTGATTCAAGGATTTAACTGTTCAGTGTTGGGGTATGACCCATATGCAAAGAATGTCCAAGGGGTTGAACTAACTACTTTTGAAGATGTCTTGAAGCGAAGCGATGTAGTCAGTATTCATATGCCATCAACGCCTGAAACAAATGGAACTCTTAATGCTGCAACTCTTGCTTTGATGAAGAAGGATTCAATTATCGTCAACGTCGGTCGTGGAGAAGTAATCAACGAAGCCGATCTAATTGCGGCCCTGAAGGCCAAAACTATTGCCGGGGCAGCTCTCGATGTACGTGCGCAAGAACCTCCGACAACAGGTGAAATGGAAACAATCTCTAATCTCATCCTTACCCCGCACGTCGCGGGAATAACCAAGGAGAGCCAACTTCGCATTAATCAGATTCTGACCGCAAACATAGAATTAGTGTTGAACTCTAAGCCCGCCACACATGCAGTTGGCGCATTAAAGGAAAGCAGTAACTAAATGCCACAGTTAACTGTTGGAATAGCTGTAGCCAAGGCCCAACAACTTTTGCAAGAGGCAGGCGTTCCAGTAGAGCATGCAGAAGTTACTGCTAGATGCATCGTTGCAAGTGATCGCTGGGGTATCGGAAGCCATGGCTTGATGCGCCTGCCTTTTTATCTTTCTCGCCTAAAGGCTGGTGGAATTAATCCAATCGCACAGTTAAAAACTGTTACAGATTTGCCAAGTCTTGTTGTCTTTGATGGCGATGATGGTCTTGGACATTGGCAGTTACAAAAAGCTGCAGAGATTGCATCAGAGCGCGCATTAGTTAATGGTGTTGCAGCTGTAGGTGTGGGACGTTCTAATCACTGCGGTGCACTTGGAATATATGTGTGGCCCATGATTAATCGTGGTCTAGTGGGAATTGCATTTAGTACAGGCCCGGCTGTGATGCCACCGTGGGGCGGAAACAAACCATTGCTTTCAACTTCTCCAATTGCTGCAGGTATTCCAACAAATCCACCGACAGTTGTTGATCTAGCAACTAGCGCAGTAGCCCGTGGAAAGATTCAAGCAAAGGCACAAGCAGGAGCAGAACTTGAACCAGGATGGGCATTTACGAAAGATGGTGCACCAACAACTGATGCAAAGGAAGCGCTGGCAGGAATGCTTGCACCTTTGGGTGGAGTTAAGGGATATGCAGTTGCAGTTTTAGTTGAATCCCTTACCGGAATGTTGATTGGGCCAACACTTGCAAAAAATATTCCAGACATGTTTGCCGCTAGCCAAGATGCCTTGCCGCAGCAGATTTCTCACTTCGTCATTGCTATAGATGCTGCCAAGCTTTCAGTTGATGGGAATACTGGCCGAACAGCAGAATTTGCCGCAGAAGTAACCGCTGCAGGGGGACGCCTACCTGGCTCAAACCGAGTTAACCCAGAGAAATTAAATCTTGATGATGAAATCACAATCACCGATCAAGTATTTGGGCAGTTAGGTTTCTAAGTGGTTAAAACTTTTGCGCCAGGCTTTGCATTAATCGGCGCACTTGTTGCCATTGCATTCCAGATCAATCAGTTTCAATCTGCAATTAGCCCACTTGCTTTGTGTGTAGCTTTTGGGTTTATCGTAGCAAATCTTGCTAAGTGGCCAGAATTTGCAAACCCCGCAACTAAGTTATCAAGCAAGACCATCATGCGAATTGGTGTTGCATTACTTGGTGCCCAGGTAAGCGTTGTATCACTTAAGGAAATTGGTTTAAAAGGTGTGATCACAGTAATCATCGTGGTCACCCTTACTATCTTTGGAATTTTAGGTTTAGCTAAACTTTTTAAAATGTCTGGTGAACTTGGGCTTCTTATTGGAGTTGGCTTTGGAGTCTGTGGCGCAACAGCAGTTGCAGCTATTCGACCTCAGACAAGGGCAACTGAAGAAGAAACTTCCTATGCAATTGGTTTGATCGCTCTATGTGGAACTCTTTCTATTTTCATGCTTCCACTCATTGGACATGCGATCGGATTAGATACTCGCGAATTTGGTGCGTGGGTTGGAGCTGCGGTTCATGATGTTGGTCAAGTGGTGGCAACAGCATCTGTGTGGGGAGATGATGCAGACAGGTATGCAATCGTCGTGAAACTAGCACGTGTTTGTTTGTTAGCTCCAATTGTTTTGATACTCTCAATTCGCCATCGTCGATGGTTAACTTCACAGGGTAAGCAAGAGGTTGAATATGCAAAGGTTCCACTGATCCCATTCTTTGTACTTGGCTTCATTGCAGTTGCATTTCTGAATAACCTTGTTGATATCAATGATGACCTGCATGACAACATTGTTTTGCTTAGCAAGTTAATGCTTGGAGCGGGCTTAGTTGCCCTAGGTTCAGGCGTTCGATGGAAATCGATTCGCGCAATTGGTCCACGCCCAATGGCTATGGGAATGGTTGCCTGGGTGCTTGTGGCAGGGGTAGCACTCGCGGCGGTCAAGATTACGGGTCTTTGACAGATACCCCCGGGGGTATGATAAGTTCTCCTTAGCTACTACAACTAAGGAGTTAAATCATGTGTTCACCCGTTACATGCCATCTTTGCAAGAAAGCCACTTGGTCAGGTTGTGGCCAGCACATCGAAGAAGCGTTAGCTGGAGTTCCTGAAGCAGATCGCTGCAAGTGCTAATTATGGCTACCAAGAAAATTACGCATGTTCTTTCAGATGAAGAACAAATCATCGCAATTGCAAAGAGAATCAAGCGAGCTCAAGGCCAACTTGGTGCTGTAGCTCGCATGCTCGAAGAAGGCAGAAACTGCGACGAGATCGTTACACAGATGTCAGCGGTTTCAAAAGCTGTCAATACCGCTGCCTTTACTTTGATTTCGGCAAGTCTTAAAGAGTGCATCGTCGAGGGTAAGAACAATTCAGATGCAGTAACTGCACAATTACAAAAACTATTTTTAAGTTTGGCATAAGGAGTAAGCATGAAAAAAGTCTTGGCATTAATCGCATCAGCCCTACTACTCGCTGGTTGTTCATCAAGCTCTAGTGCAATTGATCTAAGTGTTACCGAGTTTTCAGCCAAGGTTGCAGAAGCCGGAGTCATCACTCTGGATGTTCGCACACCAGGTGAATTTGCTGAAGGTTATATTGAAGGTGCGCGTTTAGTTGATTTCCAAAGTGGCAACTTCGAAAATGAGATTGCAGTACTCGATAAGAATGCTACATACGCGGTCTATTGCCGTAGCGGAAACCGTTCCGGTCAAGCCGTTAAAGTCATGCAAGATGCTGGTTTTACCAATGTCTTCAATATGAACGGTGGAGTTATCGATTGGGCTAACGCCGGATTACCACTGGTGAATAACTAATGAGAATTGTTGTTATCGGAGGTGTTGCAGGCGGTATGTCTGCAGCTACTCGTCTGCGCCGCTTAAATGAAAAAGCAGAAATTATTGTGCTTGAAAAAAGTGGCCATGTTTCATATGCAAACTGTGGCTTGCCGTACTACGTGGGCGGCGTAATTGAGAATGAAAAAGATTTACTTTTACAAACTCCAGCTTCGCTTCATGCTCGCTTTCGTCTAGTCGTTCGAGTCAATACCGAGGTACTAGCGATCAACCCTGCCAAGAAGGTTGTTGCAATCAAGAATCTTGTAAATGGGGAAACCTCTGAACTTGATTATGACAAGTTGATCTTGAGTCCAGGTGCATCACCTGTTGTTCCACCAATTCCTGGCATCGAACGAGGCATGACACTTCGCACCGTTGAAGATGTAGAGAAAATTGCTACAAGTGTTGGAAAGAATCCAGCTAGTGCTGTTGTAATCGGTGGTGGATTCATTGGTGTTGAAATCGCAGAAAATTTGATTCATCGCAGGATTCCTACCGCATTGGTTGAGGCAACTCATCAAGTACTGATGCCGCTGGACCCAGAGCTAGCGACCTTGGTTGCCAAAGAGATGCGCACGCACGGTGTAGATCTTCATCTTGGTGCAAGTGTTGTAAAAATCAATGCAGATTCAGTTGAACTTTCAAATGGCGCGGTGTTACCAGCAGAAATAGTTATTTTGGCAATCGGAGTACGCCCCGAAATCGGATTAGCAAAGGCTGCCGGCCTTGAAATCGGCACACGCAATGGAATCAAGGTTGATGAGTTCAATCGCACTAGTAACCCAGATATCTATGCCGTGGGAGATGCTGCCGAAAAGACCGATGCACTTGATGGCAGTGCAACATTGGTTCCGCTAGCGAATTTGGCAAATAGACATGGTCGCGTTGTATCTGATCACATAAGCGGCTTGAAAGTTCGACCTGTTAAAACAATTGGCACAGCAATCGTAAAAGTGTTTGATTTAATGATTGCTACAACCGGTTGGAATGAAAAGAGATTGAAGGCTGCTGAACGCCCTCATCAGTCAATTCACATTCATCCAAATTCACACGCTGGTTATTACCCAGATGCAAAGCAAATGACTTTGAAATTAATCTTTGATCCAAAGACAGGTGAAATTCTTGGGGCACAAGGTGTTGGAATCGAAGGCGTTGATAAACGTATTGATGTAATTGCAACTGCAATGCGCGGAGGAATTACAGCGCCAGAACTTGCCGATCTAGAACTGGCATATGCACCACCATTTGGTTCAGCAAAGGATCCAGTAAACATGCTGGGGTATGTCGCAGAAAATGTTGTTTCAGGTTTAAGCAAAGTAGCCCAATGGCATGAAATCGATGAATATCGCGAAAATGGTTACGAACTTCTGGATGTTCGCTCAGTAGAAGAGTGTGGCCGCGGCATCATCCCAGGAGCAATCAATATTCCTGT
>JBIIZP010000125.1:0-2996 GCA_044346215.1 Candidatus Planktophila sp. | reverse complement strand
GCTTTGAATGAATTAACTGAAGCAGGTTTCTCGGTTGAGGCGGGGTATGCATTTAATGAAACAGTGCCAGAACTGGCTGTTATTTCACAGAACCCAGCAGGAGGATCAACTGCAAATAAGGGCGGCAAGGTTACGATTCTTATTTCAAAGGGTCCACGCAACACCGTCATTCCTAAGACAGTAATCACAATGGAGGCAAAAGCTGCGCAACAGATGCTTGAAGCCCTAGGTCTAAAGGTAAAAGTTGTAACCATTGGAAACAATAAGAAGAAGGTAGTTAAGAAAGTTTCACCTGCAGTCAACACCAGTGTAATGCGTGGCAGCTTGGTGACGATTACCGTAGGGTAAGCCAATGCCTACACCAGTAAAGAAACCGCGCATCGGCGCCCATACCCCTACTACTGGTGGAATGGCGAAAAGATCGATCGCCTACGCACAAGAAATTGGTGCAGAAGCGATTCAAGTTTTTGCATCTAGTCCCAGAACATGGGCGATGCCAGAAGCAAAGCCAGAACTAGATGAAGCCTTCAAAGTTAAGGCAGCAGAGTTAGATATTGAAACCTATGTACATGCACCATTTTTGATTAACTTAGGTTCACCAACTGAGGCGACATACCTGAACTCATTAGCTTCAACCAAGTATTCCTTGCAACGCGGGGCAGAAATCGGTGCACTGGGCGTTGTGATTCATACAGGTTCTGCCGTAGATGTAAACCATGTTGAAAAAGCGTGGAAGCAGATTCACGAAGGCATGATGCCAATTCTGAATGCATTGGGTGATGATGCCCCTTACCTATTGTTAGAGCCGACTGCAGGCCAAGGTCAAAGCTTGGTTAAAAAATTAGATGATCTTGAGATGTACTTAAAGGCACTTGAATACCATCCCAAGGTTGGTATCTGTCTAGATACCTGCCATGTATTTGCCGCAGGCCATGACATATCAGTCAAGGGCGGAATGACGGCGACGATTGATCTATTGGTACAGGTCGCAGGAATCGAACGTTTCCAATTAGTTCACGCTAATGATTCGATGGATGTGTGTGGCGCGTTGAAGGATCGCCATCAAAACATCGGTGATGGACATATCGGCGTCGATCCCTTTAAAGAGCTGCTTGCGCACCCAGCTGTTGCTAATGCCCCATTAATTCTTGAAACTCCGGGAATGGAACCAGAGCACGGCAAGGAAGTTGCTTTACTGAAGAAGTTGCGCGGCTAATGACTGCGCGTCATCAACTACAGTTAAAACTTGCTCCGTGGGCGTTAATTTCAGTAGCAGCAGCCTGGGGGTTTTCCTTCGTTGTCATGAAGGATGCAATCCAAAGACAAAGTGTTAATAACTTTCTTTTCTCTCGCTTCGCTTTAGCAGTGTTAGTCATGCTGTTGATTCGCCCGCAAACTGTTAAACATTTCAATAAGGATTTGTTGCAACGCGGCTCTTTGGCCGGCATCTTTCTCGGTTTGGGCTACATCGCTCAAACACTAGGCCTGGAACGAACAGGTGCAGCAATTACTGGGTTTATTACTGGTCTATATGTTGTCCTTACGCCAGTTTTGGCCTGGTTTGTGCTGAAGGAAAAGATTACGCGGTTTGTCTGGCTGTGCATCATGCTTGCAACAGTCGGTTTGGGATTGTTATCCATTCGAGGATTCTCTGTTGGTATTGGAGAAATGTTTGTTTTAGCCAGTGCATTCTTATTTGCAGCTCACATTATTGCTTTAAGCAAATGGTCTTCAGGCCGCGATGTTTATGCAATGACAGTTGTCCAACTAACGATGTGCGCTCTTTTGTCTGGCATTGCATCTATTCCTGGTGGCTATTCAGCGCCACCAGATTCTGGAGTTTGGGTGGTAGTTATCTTCACCGCGGTCTTTGCAACTGCAATTGCCTTCATTGTTCAAACCTGGTCGCAGGCTCATATGAGCGCAACCAAGGTTGCCGTCATCTTGACCATGGAAGTTGTTTTTGCTGCAATCTTTGCAATCTTTTTTGGTGGCGAAATATTGACGCTGCAAAGCGCAATCGGTGGAATCTTGGTGGTCGTCGCTATGTATTTGATTGTCCTTAAGGAACAGAAGTAGGCTGTTGTAATGGCAATTGACCTAAGAAGTGACACTGTTACTCAACCTTCGGCTGCTATGCGCGATACAATTGCTCAAGCACCTGTTGGTGATGATGTCTATAGCGATGATCCAACCGTTAACTCACTTGAAGAACGCGTTGCCGCAATGTTTGGCAAAGAGGCAGGGCTTTTTGCTCCGACTGGCTCACTGGCAAATCAATTGGCTATCCGCATGTTGGTGTCGCCAGGTGAAGAGCTTATTGCAGAAACTAATAGTCATATTGTTCGTGCAGAACTTGGTGCTGCTGCGGTCTTTAGTGGAATAACAACACGTACATTTCCTGCAAAAAATGGATTGCTCAAGGCTGCAGACGCTCTTGAAATCGCACGCCCCAATAGCGGTCCATACCTTGTTTCAACAACGGCTATCGCTGTAGAAAATACCCACAATTTTGGAGGCGGAACTGTTCAACCAATCTCTGAGATTGTAGCTCTTCGTAAGGGTGCAGATGAATTAGGTCTTGCACTTCACTTAGATGGTGCTCGAATCTGGAACGCCCATGTTGCATCTGGTGTTTCATTTACTGAGTACGGAAAGTACTTTGACACTATTTCAGTCTGCTTATCCAAGGGATTAGGCGCACCTGTTGGTTCAATCATGCTTTCAACCAAAGTACGTGTAGCAAAGGCTCGCGTTTGGCGTAAGCGTTACGGAGCAGGAATGCGTCAGATCGGATTGTTGGCCGCCGGTGCGCATTACGCACTAGATAACAACATCAATCGTTTATCCGAAGACCATCGTCGGGCACAAGAATTAGCAAAGGTAATTGCAACAATTGATTCTTCTTTGATTGATCCAGCAACTGTTCATACAAATATTGTTGGCTTGGATTTGACTGGCCTTCCAATTACTGCTGCAGAGCTTGCAACCCGCTG
>JBIIZP010000124.1:0-3031 GCA_044346215.1 Candidatus Planktophila sp. | reverse complement strand
ATTCACCATCCATCAGTTGTGATGTGGTCACTTGGAAATGAATCAGGTGCCGGTACTAATCATGAAGCAGCTGCGGCATTTGCACGAAGCTTTGATCCTTCACGTCCGTTGCATTACGAGGGCGGAATCCGCGGTAGCTGGATGGGTAGCCATTCATTGACCGATGTAATTGTTCCAATGTATCCATCAATTAATGCAATCAAGGGGTACGCAAAGTCACCAAAAGCTGATCGTCCATTGATTATGTGCGAGTACTCGCACGCAATGGGTAATAGCAACGGAACCTTGGCTGAATATTGGGAAGCGATTGAATCAACTCGTGGTTTGCAAGGTGGATTTATCTGGGAGATGTGGGATCACGGTCCTGTTCAAAATCTTGCAGATGGCACCACACGCAACGCTTACGGTGGCGATTACGGCGAAGAAAAGCATGATGGCAATTTCTGCTGCGATGGAATGGTTTTCCCAGATCGCACAGCTAAGCCTGCAATGCATGAATTTAAGGCACTTGCGGCCCCTGTCGTAATTACTGCAGTTAAAGCTGCGAGCGGCCAATTCAAGGTATTTAACAAGCACTTCTTTAAGGATCTTGGCGAATACCAGTTGCAGTGGAACATCACCTGCGACGGTGAAATTCTTGATAGCGGCGTTGTGAAGTTACCTAAGGTTGCAGCTCGCAAAACTGCAAACTTCAAAGTAAGTTCAAAGAAGCTTGCTAAGGGAACAGCTCGCGGAGAACGTTTTGTTAACTTCTCGCTAGTTCGTATCGCAAGTACACCATGGGCGTTGCCAATGTCTGAAGTTGGCTGGAGCCAGATTGCTCTTCCTTCTCAAGCTTTAGCGCCTGCAAAGAAAGCTAAGGAACTTGGCGATGTAGTTGATGAGCATGGACAAATCGTATTGCCGTACGGAATCGTTGCGCCATCCGTTTCATTGTGGCGCGCACCAACAGATAATGATCGCATTGGACACATTGCTGCCAAGTGGGAGCGTTATGGAGTTCGAGAGATTTCACGAACTGATTGCGTTGTCCGCCAGACTCCTTCAGCTATCAAGGTAAGCAACACGTGGGAAACAAGCACAGGAGTTTCTTTCAAACACACTCAGGTAATCACACCTGTTGTCGGTGGATTTAATGTTAAGGAATCTGTAACTGTTCCAAAGGCATTTGATGACTTGGCACGAGTGGGAACTTTGTTTGAACTAGATGGTTCACTTAATGAACTTATTTACTTTGGAACAGGTGCCCATGAAACCTATCCTGATCGCAAGATCGGACGCATTGGTCGCTACGTTTCAACTGTGGCAGCTCAATACATTCCATATGTTCGCCCACAAGAAAATGGTGGACACACTGCGGTTCGTTGGTTTGAGCTGGTAAATGCACAAGGAAATGGCCTTCGCTTTGCAATGGGTAAGCCGGCACAGGTCTCTGTAACCCCTAACAGAGATGCAGAATTAGCCGATGCCACCCATGATGTCGAAGTAAATCCTTGTGGAAACACAGTGGTTCATATCGATACCGCGCACCGTGGCGTTGGAACCGCATCATGTGGTCCAGATACTTTAGATAAGTACTTAATCAAAACAGGTGTGCACACCTGGGAGTGGACAGTAACTTCCATTTAAGGAGTTGTTAGTCCAGATGTGACAGAGGCCAGTTAATTGCCGTTGGGTACTTGCAGGTACGTCCATCGCCTGAAGATTTACCACGTGCACGTCGCCACAACCATGGAAGAGCAAAGGTTGCAAACCAGACCGTTGTGACCGCAGCCTTAACTAACTTATGTGTTGGTTCAGCCGGTGCTAAGGGTCTGCGCCACGATGGATCAAATGGAAGCTCAATTGTTTCTAGCACCGCTTGGGCTACACGATCATGGCCCATTGGATTTAAATGCAACCGATCAAATGCCAAAAAGCGTGGATCCTTAAATGCTTGCTCTTCGTTAGCATCGCACAGAATTGCACCAACTTCTTCAGCCATTGCACGAATATTCTCGTTAAAATCTTTAAACCGTGATTTCCAATTTTCAGCCAAACGTCCTTCGCTGCCGCTGTCTTCTAGAACGGTAAACAACATCACCGTTGCACCAGAGGCGGCTAGTTTGCGTACAGCTTCGGCATAGAGAGGCAAAACCACATTGGGGTTGTACTTCGGGCGGATCACATCATTTGCTCCTGCATGAAATGAAACAAGTGTTGTCTTATCAACAACTTGAGCGATCGCCGCATCTAATTGCTCGTCAACAACTTGCTTTAACAACTTGCCGCGAATCGAAAGGTTGGCGTATTGAAAACCAGGTTGCGCTTCGGCCATGACATCGGCAACGCGATCTGCCCACCCACGGTATTGGCCGTATCTTTTCTCATCACACATACCTTCGGTGAATGAGTCACCAATGGCGATAAAGCGGTTGTATTTCAAGGCTTTTACCTACTTTGCGCGGCGCTGTTGATCTATGTGGAACAGCGCAATCGAGGTCGCAACGCTTGCATTAAGAGATTCCGTTGATGCGCTGATCGGAATCGAAATAACCAGGTCACACTTTTCCTTCGTCAAGCGTGCAAGACCCTTACCTTCGGATCCAACAATTACCATCAATGGCTCAGTTGCAACCTTCATGTTGCTGATCATTTCATCAGATTCACCATCTAGACCGATCACAAACATGCCAGCTTTCTTAGCTGCATCAATTGTGCGGGCAAGATTTGTAATCTGTGCGATTGGCAAACGTGCTGCAGCACCGGCAGATGATTTCCAGGCAGATGCGGTCATTGTTGCTGCGCGACGTTCAGTCATGATTACACCTGCTGCGCCAAAAGCTGCAGCAGAACGAATGATCGCACCAAGGTTACGAGGATCTGTAACTCCATCTAAAGCAACAATCAATGATGGATGCTTTGCGCGCTGCATGATTTCTTCAAAACTTGAATACTGGAAAGGCTTGATCGCAAGAATAATTCCTTGGCTATTGGGTGAGATGCCTTCTACTTCGGCGCGATGTGCTTCGCGAATCTGAAGTCCCTGGTG
>JBIIZP010000020.1:0-10436 GCA_044346215.1 Candidatus Planktophila sp. | reverse complement strand
TGTCGCAATAAAGCTGCCGCAGTGTTAACCGCGGTGCATGCGGCAAATCGCTTGGCGGGCCAGAGATGAAAGAGTTCTTACCTGTGCTGATTTCCTTAGTGTGCGTATTTGCTTTAGTCATTGTTATCTCCAAGCGCTTCAAACTTTCTTCAAGGTACGAACGTAAGCCACGTGAATTAAATACTTGGAGCGCACTTGATCATGGAATTGACCCAACAGTGGAAGAGAAGTCATGAGCGTTTTGAGTTCAATCATTGAAGGTGTTCGCGAAGATTTAGCAGCCAGACGTTTACCAATGGGGCAGCTACAAGAGGCGTTAGAAACCGCACCTGCCGTCCGTGATTGTTTGTCTAAATTAATCTCCGATGAGATCTCAGTTATCGCAGAAGTAAAACGCTCTTCACCTAGCAAAGGATCCCTTGCTCCAATAACTGACCCAGCTGGCTTATCTGCGCAGTATGAAGAAGCAGGCGCCCATGTGGTCAGTGTTTTGACGGAGCAACGACGCTTTGGTGGATCACTGGCAGATCTAGATGCAGTTCGAAAGGCGATTGATCTTCCTATCCTTCGAAAAGATTTCATGGTTGATGAGTACCAATTTTATGAGGCTCGCGCACATGGGGCAGATGTTGTACTGCTCATTGTTGCTGCTTTGAGTAAAAACCAGTTAGAAGATTATTTTCACTTAAGTACCGAGCTAGGGATGCGTTCGCTGATTGAAGTCCATACCAATGATGAACTTGAAAGAGCGCTTGAAATTTCACCAGATATCATTGGCGTGAACTCTCGTAATCTCAAAACCCTAGAAGTAGATTCACGTGCATTTGCCGAATTAATTCCACAGATTCCTTCAACAATTGCACGTGTTGCAGAGTCTGGAATCTCGACCCGCGAAGAGGTTGTGTTTGCACAAGAGTGTGGCGCAACTGCCATATTGGTCGGAGAAGCCCTTGTGCGCTCAGGATCTCCATCAGTTGCGATCAATCAATTGCTCGGTAGGCTTTGACAATGACTAGTGCGGGACATTTCGGAGAATACGGCGGGCGCTTTGTGCCAGAGGCATTAATTGGTGCGCTTAATGAACTTGAAATCGCTCACAACACGGCGCAGAAAGACCCAGCGTTTTTAGCAGAACTTGCTGAGCTCCATAGAACTTACACAGGTCGCCCAAGCATCATCACAGAAGCAAAGCGATTTTCTGAGCATGCCGGTGGTGCACGAATATTTCTCAAGCGCGAAGATCTTAATCACACGGGTTCACACAAGATCAATAATGTTTTAGGTCAGGCCTTACTCACAAAGCGCATGGGCAAGAAACGTATCATTGCTGAAACAGGTGCTGGTCAGCATGGAGTTGCATCAGCTACGGCGGCCGCATTGATGGGTCTTGATTGTGTTGTGTATATGGGCGAAGAAGACACTCGTCGTCAGGCATTAAATGTTGCTCGAATGAAATTGCTAGGTGCACAAGTTGTTGCAGTTACTTCAGGTTCACGAACCCTTAAAGATGCGATAAATGAGGCAATGCGTGATTGGGTAACAAATGTTGCCGATACTCACTACATGCTCGGAACAGTTGCCGGACCGCATCCTTTTCCAACCATGGTTCGTGACTTTCATAAAATCATTGGTGAAGAATCTCGCGAACAGATGTTGGCACTAACGGGCAGACTTCCTGATGCAGTTTTAGCGTGCGTAGGCGGAGGATCAAATGCGATCGGAATCTTTAATGCATTTATTCCAGATACTGATGTCAGACTCATAGGTTTTGAAGCTGGCGGCGACGGAGTCGAAACTGGGCGCCATGCTGCAACCATCACGGGTGGTTCTCCGGGTGTTCTTCATGGAACTCGTTCTTATGTTTTACAAGATGCAAATGGTCAAACAATCGAATCACATTCGATTTCGGCAGGTTTGGATTATCCAGGCGTAGGTCCGGAACACGCATATCTTCACGATGTTGGTAGAGCTGAATACCGTGCAATTAACGATGACGCAGCCATGTATGCATTCTCCTTACTGAGCAAGACTGAAGGAATTATTCCTGCAATTGAAACTGCACACGCCTTAGCTGGCGCAATTCTTGTAGGACAAGAGTTAGGCCCTCAAGCAAATCTGCTTATAAATCTTTCTGGACGTGGCGATAAGGATGTTCAAACAGCGGCTGAATACTTTGGAATTCCGCTGTAATGACTCAATTAGATGAGGTTATGGCAAAAGTTCGTTCAGAAAATCGCGCGGCACTGATTGCTTATATTCCTGCGGGTTTTCCTTCACAAGCAGGTTGTGCCAAAGCAATTCAGGCTTTAGCTGATGCAGGGGTTGATGCAATCGAAATTGGTTTCCCATATAGCGATCCCGTGATGGATGGGCCTGTCATTCAAGAAGCTGCTGAGATTTCGCTTAAGGGCGGAACCAGTGCGGCTGATGTTTTTGCGGCCCTAAAGACTGCAACAGACACTGGTGTAGCAGCGGTTGTTATGACGTATTGGAATCCAATTGAGCGCTATGGGGTCGATAAATTTGCACAATCTATTGCCGATAATGGGGGATCCGGAGTTATTACTCCAGATTTAACAATTGAAGAATCTGACCGTTGGCTTGCCGCAACAAGTATGAACAAAATAAATCCGATTTACGTGGTTGCACCTAGTACAAATGACGCTCGTCTTGCAGAAGTAACTGCCAAGACTGGTGGATTTGTTTATGCAGCAAGTTTGATGGGTGTTACAGGTACTCGCACTAGCGTGTCATCTGATGCCAGTAATTTGGTGTCCCGAGTTCGTGGCGTTACCAACTTGCCTATTTCAGTTGGCCTTGGCGTATCAACGCGTGAGCAAGCGAAATCCCTTGCGGCCTACGCTGATGGTGTCATCGTCGGCTCTGCCTTTATCAAGTTACTTCTTGATGCAAAGAGTGAGCAGGAAGGGTTGGATGCGATCTCACATTTAGCTCGAGAATTGGCCCTAGGGGTACGCGAAGGGCGCTAATTTTCGCCCCTAATTCACAGAATTCATGCCGAGTTTGGGCTTGGTGCTTTGCGCTCTCTATCTATACTTTCCACATGCACCACGGCAAGTGATGCGAAACAGACTCAATTAATCAAGGAGTAATAATGGCCAAGCAAGCTGCAAAGAGCGCAGATAACACAACCCGTTGGATCGTAGTAGCGATGGTCGCCCTAGTTGTGGTTACCGGAGCTGTTTTCTCTCTCTTTGGTCAAACTGATAAAACAACGGCTTCTCTTGCAGGCCTTGACGGAATGAAGGCACAGTCAGCGGTTACTTCAACAATTGATGTTGCAAATGGTTCTTCAATCGCATTCGACAATGGAGCTACGACAACTATTGATGTTTGGGAAGACCCACAGTGTCCAGTCTGTAAGTTGTTTGCTGATGCCAACGGTCAGTATTTAGATTCACTTATTCGTGAAAAGAAGGCGAATGTTCGCTATCACATCCTTTCATTCCTAGGTGATGAATCTGTACGTACAGCTAACGCATCTTTCTGCGCAGCAGATGAAGGACAGTATTTGGATTTCCATAAAGCCATTTATGCAGTTCAGTCACCAGTTGAAAATTCAGGATTCTGGAGCAATGAGACTCTTGTTGAAATTGGAAAGAAAATCGGCATTACATCTACAAGATTCGAGGACTGTGTAACTAAGGGTTCTAAGGTTGATTTGGTGCAAGCAAACTCTGATTCAATGAGTAAATATGGCGTTCAAGGAACACCAACTGTTTTCATCAATGGTAAAAAGTGGGAGCGCACACAAAACGCCTTCGTACTTGAAGAATTCAAAGCAGCTGTTGAGGCTGGCTAAACTTTGAATTTTGCTTTCCCAACTCCAGCACGATCAGTGTTGGAGCTTGGTCCTTTAACCATTCACTACTACGCGCTGTGCATCATCACTGGCATAGGAATAGCGATTTGGTTAGGCGGTAAGCGTTTTCCATACAAAACGGTTCAAGGTCAATCAATTGTTTCCGAGGTAGCAATAGTTGCGGTACCTGCGGGAATTATCGGCGGACGTATTTACCATGTGATCTCATCACCTAATGCTTACTTTGGCGCTGGTGGAACACCAGTGGATGCCTTCAAAATTTGGGAGGGCGGCTTGGGAATTTGGGGTGCTATTTCTCTTGGTTTATTTGGTGCATATCTTCGCTACCGATCCTTAGCTAAGAAAGTCAAACTGCCATCATTTGCCGTATTCGCTGATGCTCTAGCCCCGGGCATTCTTTTCGCTCAAGCGATTGGCCGTTTTGGTAATTGGTTTAATGCCGAACTTTTTGGAAAACCACTAGATGCTTGGTGGGCCGTTGAGATTCCTATGCGTTATCGACCAGGTGGATACACGCAATTTGAATCATTTCATCCAACATTTTTGTATGAAGCAATTTGGTGCACCGCCATTGCGATAGTGATTCTAAAGTTCGGAAAGAGTTTCAAAGCGGGGCAGTCTTTTGCGCTATACGTTGCAGCATATTGTTTGGGCCGTTTCTTTATCGAGCTCATTCGTATCGATACCGCGAACACAATTGCAGGTCTGCGCGTGAATGTTTGGGTAAGCGTGCTTGTGGGAGCGGGGGCTGCTCTCTATTTTGTTCGCGCCTCTAAAAAGATTCAGTAAGGGTCAGGTAGGCTTACTCTTATGAGTTTAGAAGAGGTCTACCGGAGAAATCTGGAACATCGCACTAATCGTGCTGGGTGGCTTCGTGCTGCTGTGCTTGGTGCAAATGATGGCCTGGTATCCACTGCTGCATTAATGATTGGTGTTGCTGCAGCTGGAAAACAAGATCTTGTGATCACTGCAGGTATTGCAGGAATTACAGCAGGTGCAATGTCGATGGCTGTTGGTGAATATATCTCTGTTCGATCTCAAAATGATGTCGAAGAATCAGATCGCAACCTTGAAATTGCGCATTTGGCTGCAGATCCAGAAGGTGAATTGCAGGAACTTCAGCAGATTTATATTGGCCGTGGTTTATCTTCGGCACTTGCGTTACAAGTTGCACTTGAGATGCATCGCAAAGATCCACTTGAAGCACACCTGCGCGATGAGTTAGGCCAACACCCAAGCACTAAGGCCCGTCCTGTTCAGGCCGCTATCGCCTCTGCTATTTCATTTACTTTGGGTGGGCTGATTCCATTTGTTGGAGCTTTTGCTCCAGCGTTGGGCACCCAGGCATGGAGCATCGTCGGATTTACTCTCGGGGGATTGGTTTTAACCGGAGTTCTATCGGCTCGCACTTCGGGATCAAAACTGCTCTCACCAACGCTTCGCGTGCTTTTCGGGGGCTCTCTAGGAATGGCTATTACCGGGGCTATCGGCAAAATTGCCAATATCTCGGGCATCTAAAAAGCCCTCCTATTGCTACCATTTCCCCTTAAGCAGTGAGCAACACGGGCCAAGGTTGTCCCTTTATATGTAAGGACAAATCCGTAGGAGCGCCCATGGCACTTGCATCGAATCATCCACAAGCACAGGGACTCTACGATCCTGCCTCAGAACATGATGCTTGTGGTGTTGCAATGGTTGCCACACTCAACAAGATTGCTACACATGAGATTGTTGCCAAAGCACTCACAGCTTTGCGCAATATGGAGCATCGCGGTGCATCGGGTGCTGAACCAGATAGCGGTGATGGTGCAGGAATTCTCATTCGAGTCCCAGATGCATATTTTCAAGCCGCCGTTGATTTCAAACTTCCAGCAGTAGATGCTTATGCAACTGGAATCGCATTCATTGCTAAGGGTGCAGATGTAAAGGGCGAGATTGCGCGGATAGCAGATGAAGAAGGTCTAATTGTTTTGGGCTGGCGCGAAGTTCCCATTAATTCATCATCACTTGGAAAAACTGCGCTATCGGTCATGCCAGATTTTCAGCAATTATTTGTTGCAGGCAAAAATGGCGAGACAGGAATTGCACTTGACCGTCTAGCGTTTTGTTTAAGAAAGCGCGCTGAACACGGGCTAGATTTGTATTTTCCATCTTTGTCTTCGCAAACCATCGTTTACAAGGGAATGCTCACAACCGGACAGTTAGAAGAATTTTTCCCAGAGCTCTCTGATGAGCGAGTTGTTTCGCCACTTGCTTTGGTTCACTCACGTTTTTCTACAAACACTTTTCCCTCATGGCCTCTTGCTCACCCATACCGCTTTATCGCGCACAACGGAGAAATCAATACCGTTAAGGGAAACCGTAATTGGATGCGCGCCCGCGAGTCATTGCTAGAAAGTGATCTGATTCCCGGTGATCTCAAGCGTTTATTTCCAATCGTCGAAATGTCCGGTTCAGACTCAGCATCATTTGATGAGGTTCTAGAGCTCTTGTACTTAGGCGGACGTTCACTTCCGCACGCAGTCTTAATGATGATTCCGGAAGCGTGGGAGAACCACTCAACCATGCCTCAGAACCGCCGCGATTTCTATGCATTCCATTCGTCAATGATGGAACCGTGGGATGGACCAGCTTGCGTAACTTTCACTGATGGACATCAAGTCGGCGCAGTTCTAGATCGCAACGGCTTACGCCCATCTCGTTACTGGGTTACAAAAGATGGGTTAGTTGTTTTAGCCTCAGAGGTTGGCGTACTGGATATTCCCGCTGAAAATGTGGAACGTAAGGGCCGTTTGCAGCCAGGCAAGATGTTCTTGGTTGATATCGAACAAGGGCGAATCATCGAAGATGGCGAGATCAAAGATGGATTAGCAAACGCTGCTCCGTATAGCGATTGGCTACATGCAGGAATTGTTAAATTAAGCGATCTTCCGTCACGTGAACACATTGTGTATCCGCACTCATCAGTTGTGCGACGCCAGAGAGCATTTGGATACACCGAAGAAGATTTACGCATTTTGGTGACACCAATGGCAAAGAACGGCATGGAGCCACTGGGATCAATGGGAACTGATACTCCTATTGCAGCACTTTCTGATAAGCCTCGTTTGATCTTTGATTATTTCTCACAACTTTTTGCTCAAGTGACAAATCCGCCACTTGATGCGATTCGTGAAGAGTTAGTAACAAGCCTTGGAACATCTATGGGACCTGAACATAATCTTTTGGATCCCGGACCTAGTAGTTGTCGCCAGATTTCATTAGCTTTCCCGGTCATCGATAATGATGAACTAGCGAAAATTATTCACGTAAATGCTGACGGTGATTACCCAGGCCTAGAAGCGCATGTAGTCCGTGGGCTCTTTAGCATCGCAGATGGGGGAGATTCTCTTCGTGAGCGTCTGAATGAAATCAGAGTAGAGGTTTCGCAGGCGATTAAAGATGGCGCACGAATTATTGTTTTATCTGACAGAGATGGTGATGCCGAAAATGCGCCGATTCCATCTCTTCTTTTAACTTCTGCAGTGCATCACCATTTGATTCGCGAAAAGACCCGCACCAGTGTTGGTTTAGTTGTTGAAGCAGGCGATGTGCGCGAAGTTCACCATGTCGCTCTTCTGATCGGCTATGGAGCAGCATGTGTGAATCCATACCTTGCGATGGAATCTGCTGAAGACCTAGTTTTGCAAGGTGTCATAACAGGAATCACTCCTGAAAAAGCTGTAAAGAATTTGATTAAGAGTCTTGGCAAGGGTGTCTTAAAGGTAATGTCAAAGATGGGTATCAGCACCATTGCTTCATACACAGGTGCACAGGTATTTGAAGCAATCGGACTTTCTCAAGAGGTTGTTGACGAATACTTTGTAGGAACAACGTCTCGGCTAGGTGGAGTCTCACTTGATGTGATTGCACAAGAGACAATTGCTCGCCATCACATCGCATATCCGCCTGGGGGAGAAGTTCCAGGAACGAAGCGTTTGCCTATTGGCGGGGAATACCAGTGGCGTCGCGAGGGCGAACCACACTTGTTTGATCCAGAAACGGTATTTACTTTGCAACACTCAACGCGCAATAAGCGTTACGACGTATTTAAGCGCTACACCGATCGCGTTAATGAACAAAGCACACGTTTGATGACACTTCGCGGATTGTTCCAATTTAAGGAGGGAGTTAATGCGCCTATCTCTATCGATGAGGTAGAGCCAATCACTGCAATCATCAGGCGTTTTTCAACCGGAGCAATGTCTTACGGTTCGATCTCAGCTGAAGCGCATGAAACTCTTGCAATTGCAATGAACCGACTTGGTGGAAAATCAAATACAGGCGAGGGCGGCGAAGAGGTAGAACGCAATACTCCAATGGCCAATGGGGATTCAAAGCGTTCTGCAATCAAGCAGGTTGCATCGGGTCGTTTTGGTGTAACTAGTAATTACCTTGTCAACAGTGATGACATTCAGATCAAAATATCTCAAGGTGCAAAGCCAGGAGAAGGCGGACAGTTGCCAGGCAACAAGGTCTATCCATGGATTGCAAAGGCACGCTATTCAACTCCGGGTGTGGGATTAATTTCACCACCACCTCATCACGATATTTATTCAATCGAAGATCTTGCACAGCTGATTCATGACCTAAAAAATGCGAACAAGAACGCTCGTGTTCACGTAAAGCTGGTTGCAGAAGTTGGCGTAGGAACAGTTGCTGCTGGTGTTTCAAAAGCACATGCAGATGTTGTTTTGATTTCTGGTCATGATGGTGGAACTGGTGCATCACCACTGACTTCACTTAAGCATGCAGGAGCGCCATGGGAACTCGGTCTTGCTGAAACTCAACAAACCTTGTTGCTCAATGGTCTGCGTGATCGCATCGTTGTTCAAACCGATGGTCAGCTAAAGACTGGCCGCGATGTTGTAATTGCAGCTTTGTTAGGTGCTGAAGAGTTCGGCTTTGCTACCGCACCCCTTGTTGTCTCTGGTTGCATCATGATGCGCGTGTGCCACTTGGATACATGTCCAGTTGGAGTTGCAACTCAAAACCCAGAGCTGCGCAAAAAGTTCACCGGAAAACCAGAATTCGTAGAAACTTTCTTTGAATACATCGCCGAAGAGGTCAGAGAAATCTTGGCACAACTGGGATTCCGCACAATGCAAGAAGCCATTGGGCATGTTGAATTCTTAGACACTCGCAAGGCGGTTGATCACTGGAAGGCGGCTGGATTAAATCTTGAGCCGCTATTGGTCCGCCCAAATGTAGACAGCGCATTGCACAACACAACCAAGCAGGATCATGGATTAGATGCTACTTTGGATAATCAACTCATTGAGCTTGCTCAACCAGCATTAACAAGGGGTGAATCTGTAAAGATTGATCTTCCTGTGCGAAATGTAAATCGCACAGTTGGAACGATGCTTGGTGCAGAAGTAACGCGCAAATACGGTGCGGACGGGCTACCTGCTGGAACAATCGATGTCACCTTGCACGGATCTGCAGGTCAATCTCTGGGTGCGTTTATCCCTCGTGGTGTTGCGATTCGTTTGTATGGTGATTCTAACGATTACGTAGGAAAGGGAATCTCGGGAGGGCGAGTTGTGGTTCGTCCAGATGTAAAGGCTACGTTCCCTTCCCAAGATAATGTAATTGCTGGAAATGTTATTGGTTATGGCGCAACTGCTGGAGAAATCTTTATTCGGGGAGTCGTTGGTGAACGGTTCTGCGTACGTAACTCTGGCGCACTTGCAATTGTCGAAGGCATCGGAGATCACGGTTGCGAATACATGACCGGCGGAACTGTTGTTGTTCTGGGTCGTACTGGTCGCAATATTGCCGCAGGAATGTCAGGTGGGCGTGCATTTGTTTTGGATCTTGATGTAGCAAATGTAAATGCCGACATGGTTGATGTTCTGGCAGTTCCACATGATCAAAAAGAGATTTTGAAAGATCACATCTCAAAGTACTTTGCCGAGACTGGATCTGAAATTGCTAACGCACTTCTGAAGGATTGGGAGAAGAGTCTTGCTCGAATCTCATTGATCATGCCGCGCGACTATGCACGTGTGCTTGCTGCAATGGAGCGAGCTACACGTGAAGGTCTACCAGTTGATGCACTAGTGATGGAGGTTGCAGCAAATGGCTGATCCAAAAGGTTTTATGACAACTCCGCGCGAAACTCCTAAGCGACGTCCAGTAGATGTGCGCATCAAGGACTGGCGCGAAGTGTACGAGCCGCAGAGTATGGAGCATCTCCAAAAGCAGGCAGGTCGCTGCATGGATTGTGGAATTCCTTTTTGCCACAACGGGTGTCCACTCGGAAACTTAATTCCTGAATGGAATGATTTGATGTATCGCGGCGATACAAATGAAGCTATTGATCGCTTGCATGCCACAAATAACTTTCCTGAATTCACAGGGCGACTTTGCCCAGCACCATGTGAAACTGCATGCGTTGTCGGCATCAACCGTGAAGCGGTCACAATTAAGCAAATCGAACTTCGTACTATTGAAGAAGCTTTTGGTGCAGGAACTGTTAAACCTTTGGCACCGGATCGCCTTACTGGAAAGACTGTTGCAGTAATTGGCTCTGGGCCTGCAGGTTTAG
>JBIIZP010000123.1:0-3083 GCA_044346215.1 Candidatus Planktophila sp. | reverse complement strand
AGATCTAAAAACGCTGCATCATTTGGATAGTGGGATGTTCGCACCGCATTAAAGTTCCAGCGCTTAAGTTCCAGCAGATCCTGACGCATGTCATCACGTGTTAATGCGCGACCTGTAAAGCGATTAAAATCGTGGCGGTTAATTCCGTAGAAAATGATTGGCTGACCGTTAACTAAGAAATCTTGACCCTTGATAACAATGGATCTGAAACCAATTCGCTGCTGAGAAACTTCAATGACAGCACCTTCTGGGTTACGAAGCTCGATGTCTAAGGTATATAAATTAGGTTCTTCAGCAGACCACGCCTTGATTTTTGCAACTTTAGTGCTGAGCGCAATCTGACCCTGCGGAGGTGGCTCCATTATTGAAATCGCTTCTTGCGCAGATTTCGGAAGATTTCCATTCCAGAATTTTGCGTGGAAGTAATCACGGGCAGCGATCGCTACTTCTTCAGGTGTTTCTGTCCAGATTGGTGCAATAAATGTTTTGAGAGTCTGCGAAAGGGCTGCACTCTTTTGCTTGGAAAGTTCACGGATACTCATGTGCAATGAGTAGCCATCAGTTGATTCGTTATCTACTGAAGAAATATTTGCGCGAACATCTAGCGTTCCGGTACTCAAATCTTTTTCTAACCCAGCTATAGCTACAAAGGTTTCGATAAATACCTTGTTGGTTGCATATAGCTTTACCGAACGCGTGATTCCACCATGCCACCATTGATCTTGGTCCTCAATAAAGGTTGCATCCGACCATTTAGTCACATCAATGCGCACAACGTTGTTACCGCCCGTCACAAACTGAGTGATATCAAATTCTGCGGCAAGGCGTGAATCCTTGGTGAGACCAACTTCAATACCATTGATGTAAATCAAAGCAACTGATTCGTAACCACCCAGTTGAAGAACTATGCGCTTGCCGGCCCAGCTCTTTGGAAGATCAAAATCTCGTTCGTAAACACCTGTTGGGTTTTCTTCTGGAACAAAGGGTGGCTGTTCAGGAAAAGGCATTTGAACATTTGTGTAAATCGGCTTATCAAAAAATACGCTAGAAGTTTCCTGCATCGTCCACAGACCTGGAACAGGAATAGATGCCCAACGCTTACCTAACTTTTCAGTTGGCTTATGTAACAACTGAAAGCGCCAAACCCCATCCAAAGAGATCTGCTCAATATGCTCAATATTGAGCATCGGCAAACGGTTAACAGAAGTGGTCTCGGGGCTCATCCAGTAGTTACTAATCACAGGGGCAGTCTCTCAGGAAATCCCCGTTTACACACATGTGGCAAGCGTGAAAACTCAGGGTGGATTAAACCTTTGTCCTTCCTCCGATTACCTGTTGTTCACTCAAACAGGGGAGAATTTGCGCATGAGTATGGAGCACCTAACCGATCGCGAGATCAGCTGGCTCTCCTTCGACCAGCGGGTTCTAGAACTAGCCGAGGATGAGTCCATTCCGGTGTTGGAGCGACTGAGATTTTTGGCGATCGCATCCTCAAATTTGGATGAATTCTTTATGGTCCGTGTTGCAACTTTAATGAGCAAAATTGAAAATAATGTCACTGCTCAAAATGTTGCGGGTCATAGACCACTAGAACTGTTGAGTTTGATTTCAACCAAAGTGAATGAGCTAGTGTCCCGGCAAACTGCAACTCTTCAGTCCAGCATTTTGCCTTCGCTTAAATCACATGGAATTGAATTTGTAACCTGGCAAGATCTAGAGGAGACGGAAAGAATCTATACAGCCAAACTCTTTCAAGATCGAATCTTTCCTGTCCTTACTCCACTAGCGGTTGACCCAACGCATCCATTTCCCTACATCTCAGGTTTGTCACTGAACTTAGCTGTTGTGGTTAAAAACCCAGCAACCAATGAAGAATTTTTTGCACGCGTAAAGGTCCCAGAAGTTTTACCTCGATTTATTGCAACAGCAAAAATGGGTTCTACTCGATTCTTGCCGCTTGAAGATTTGATTTCAATACATTTACAGGAACTGTTTCCTGGAATGATAATTGAGGATCACTACACCTTCCGCGTTACTCGTAATCAAGATATTGAACTTGAAGATGAAGAAACCGAAGATTTATTGGTAACCCTAGAACAAGAACTTTTGCGCCGACGTTTTGGTCCGCCAGTTCGTCTAGAAATCGAAGATGGCGTTGATGAAAAACTAGTTCAGCAATTAGGCCGAGAACTTGGAATCGGTGAAGAGAACACTTTTCATGTTCAAGCACCGCTGAATTTAACCTCGCTGAACAAGATCGCTGATTTAGATTTTCCTGATTTAAAGTTTGAACCTTTTAGATCACGCACCGCCAAAGCACTTTCCGAGGTCGAAAGTGATGATCTAGAGATGTTTTTTGCCGCTATTCGCCAAGGTGAAATTTTGCTGCACCACCCCTACGAATCCTTTACTTCATCAGTGGTGCACTTTTTGCAAAATGCTGCGCAGGATCCGGCGGTGTTGGCAATCAAGCAAACCCTGTATCGAACCTCAGGCGACTCACCAATTATCGAAGCACTCATCGAAGCGGCCGAGGCAGGTAAGCAGGTTGTAGCAGTTGTTGAAATTCGAGCACGATTTGATGAGCAAGCGAATGTGCGTTGGGCTCGTAAGCTCGAAGCTGCCGGCGTGCACGTTGTGTATGGATTAATGGGCCTTAAGACGCATGCAAAACTTTCGCTAGTTGTGCGTGATGAGCCACAAGGAATCCGACGTTATTGTCATATTGGTACTGGAAATTACAATCCAAAGACTGCGCGTCTTTATGAAGATTTAGGTTTGCTCAGCGCAGATGTCGAACTAACTGAAGATTTAACTCGCCTCTTTAATCAATTATCTGGCTTTGCGCCACAGTCAACCTATTCAAGACTTTTGGTTGCACCTCGCACTTTGCGTTCCGGTTTAATTGAAAAGATCGATCGTGAAATCGAGCATGCTAAAAATTCTCGCCCAGCGGGAATTCAATTTAAACTCAATTCAATTTTGGATGAAGGTTTTGTTGCAAAGCTGTATGAAGCATCGCAGGCGGGCGTAAAAATTGAACTGTTGATTCGCGGAATCTGCGCCGTGCAACCGGGTATCAA
>JBIIZP010000019.1:0-10483 GCA_044346215.1 Candidatus Planktophila sp. | reverse complement strand
GACCTAGTAGCGAAAGTGAAGTTTCATTTTCTGTGCCAAGAACTATTGATACCTTGATTTGTAATGTGTGATCTACGGTAAGTGATGTTGATTTCAGTAAACGCTGAACAAGCTGTTCGGCATGAGAAGCACCATCTCTCACAATTATCACCACTTCATTGATACCTAGCCGCCCCACGCATTCCTCTTGCCGAGTTAATTGTGTGAGTTCATGGGCAAAATGCAGCACATCATGCGCGTTCACCTTATCGGATTCTGGATTGATAAAAAGTATTTTGACTAGGGCGAGAGGTTTTTGAGTTCTTGTGGCAAATAACATTTCACGCCGCAGTTGCTCATAGAAATAAGAAGGGGAGGATAAGTGTGTTTGAGAGTCATGAATTCCATCGTGCGAGAACAGCATTGTGACTTCCTTTGAGTTAGCCTTATCCCTATGACTCAAGATCCTGCCAAAGCAACCAAAGCTCGCGCACTAGTGGCATCCCTACTCTTTGTTGAGGTAGCGGTCATAGTGGGCTTGGCGTTGTGGATGATCGTGATGACTTTTACTCATGACAATGTTGAGATGCTGCCGCTACTGGGTGTTCTCATATTTGCAGCGCTCGGTGCTGGCGGGCTTGCAGCATCAGCAATTGGATATCGACGTGGCAAGTATTTCGGCAGATCTCCTGCGGTATTAGCTAACTTAATTGCACTCGGTGTTGTTTCATATCAAGTTGAAGCTCACTTGTGGTTTGTTGCTGGACCATTAGCAGCACTTGCCGGTGCAACTCTTATTGCTGCGTTGCGTGCAATTCCAACCGATCTTTAATTAACGCTGGAATTACCACTCAACAATCTGGTTGTCTTCCCACAAAACACCAGTTACACCACCAGTATTAAATTCTCGAGTTGCCAGCCACAAAGCACAGGCCGCACCTTCTACAGCACTTCTCGGCGCATCAGAGCCACCCATGTCTGTTCTGGAATGGTTTGGACAAACGGCATCGACTAACAATCCGCGAGCACCTAAACCAGATTCATGTGCAAGGTTTCGAACCATTGCATTAACTCCAGCTTTACTAATTCGATACGGTGCAAGACCGCCTGCATTTCCAGGTCCTGACATTCTTCCAAGACATGCAGAGTAAATAATTACTCGACCTTTGCGAGCATCTGCCATTGATGGAACTAATCCATTGACCAGGATAAAAACAGAATCAAGATTGATTGCTAGCACTCTGCGCCATTCTTCATCTGTGGTTCGTAAAGTCTTTGACATTTTTTCGCTCATGACTCCGTGAGCCAGAATCAGCACATCTGGCGCTGAATGTTCTGCTGCGATTTGGGTTGTGGTTGCACGGGTTGCAGCTAGATCTTCAAGATCTACGGCATAGGTTGAAAAGTGACGATCCGGAAATAGATTCTGCAGAGACTGCTGAGCACTTGTTAGTCGGCTCTGATCCTTGGCCACCATTACAAGGTCATAGCCCAGGGCAGCTAACCCCTTGGCATTTTCAAAGCCCAGGCCTCTACTGGCCCCTGTCACTATCGCTTTTGGCATGGGTTAAGGGTGGACTAAATGCCACCTCTTTGCAGGACGAAATAGATGTGGCCAATCTCGCGGAATCCCTGCTTGCTCAGGTTTTTTCATGCGGGCTAAGGCCGATAGGCTAAGCCGCGTAACCAATGCAAAAAGGAGTTTGCCAGTGTCGGCACAGGATTTTGGTGCAAATGATTGGCTCGTCGATGAGATGTACGAGCAATATCTACAGGATCCTTCTTCCGTAGACCCTGCGTGGGTTGAATACTTTAAAACAAATAAGCCAGGTTCTCCTGGAGCTTCAACTTCTTCGGTACCCCAATCTTCGCCTGCAAGTAAGGGTGTTCCACCAATTCCAAAAGCGCAACAACAAGCAGCTGCGCCAGCACCTGTTGCAGCAGCACCAGCACCTGTTGCAGCAGCGCCAGCGTCACAACCAATCGTTCGTGAATCTGCAACTGCGCAACCAACTCCTGCAGATCCAGTTGTAAAGCCAGCCCCAGTTTTGATTACACCAGGTGCATCTTCACTTGAACCAATTCGCGGAGTTAGCGCTCGCGTTGTTCAAGCAATGGAAGGATCACTTTCTGTTCCAACGGCAACATCGGTTCGTGCAATTCCTGCGAAGTTGATGATTGATAATCGAATTGTTATTAACAATCACCTAACACGTGGTCGCGGTGGAAAAGTTTCATTTACTCACATCATCGCTTACGCAATGATCAAGGCAGTTCGTGCAATGCCAGAGATGAACGCATTCTTCGGCGAAATTGAAGGTAAGCCAGCAATTGGAAAGCCAGAACACATCAATCTTGGTGTTGCAATCGATTTAGCAAAAGAAGATGGTTCACGTCAGCTTCTTGTTCCATCAGTTAAGGGCTGTGAAGATTTAGATTTTGCACAGTTCTGGAATGCCTATGAAGCGCTGATTAAAAAGGCACGTGGCGGATCGCTCACTGTTGAAGATTTTGCAGGAACCACAATGTCGATCACTAACCCGGGAACTATCGGAACTGTTCACTCAGTGCCGCGCCTTGTTCAAGGCCAAGGGTTGATTTTGGGTGTTGGAGCGATGGATTACCCAGCAGAGTTCCACGGAGCAAGTGAAGAAACCCTCGTGAATTCTGCTGTTAGCAAAGTAATTACCCTTACAAGCACTTACGACCACCGCATTATTCAAGGTGCGCAATCTGGTGATTTCTTGCGTCGTATGCACGAGTACTTGTTAGGTGCAGAAGGTTTCTATGATGACATTTTCTCTGCGCTTCGCATCCCATACGAGCCAATTCGTTGGGCAAAAGACTTTGCATTTACACGTGATGAGGAAATCAACAAAACTGCTCGTGTTCAGCAGTTGATTCAGGCATACCGAACATTTGGTCACTTGATGGCAGATGTTGATCCGCTGGAATATGTACAGCGTTCACACCCAGATCTAGATGTTGTTACACATGGATTAACTTTGTGGGATCTCGATCGCGAGTTTGCTACAGGTGGTTTTGGTGGCAAGAAGTTCATGCCACTTCGCAAGATCCTCGGAATCCTTCGTGATTCGTACTGCCGTTCAGTTGGTGTCGAATACATGTACATCCAGGATCCGGTCGAACGTCAGTGGATACAAAACAAGGTTGAAATTGGTTACGCCAAACTTCCACGGGAAGAACAGCTACGTGTGTTGCGTAAGCTCAACAGCGCAGAATCATTTGAATCTTTCTTACATACAAAGTTTGTTGGTCAAAAGCGTTTCTCACTAGAAGGCGGCGAATCAGTAATTCCACTTCTAGATGCAGTTGTATCTGCAGCAGCCGAAAACGGCCTTGATGAAGTTTGTATCGGTATGCCTCACCGTGGTCGCCTCAATGTTCTTGCAAACGTTGCAGGAAAATCAGCTGGACAAATCTTCCAGGAATTCCAGGGACACTACGCCGAGAACCAAGTTCAGGGTTCTGGCGATGTGAAGTACCACTTAGGTACATCAGGAGTATTTACTTCCGAAACTGGCGCGCAAACCAAGATTTATCTTGCTGCAAACCCATCACACCTTGAGGCTGTTAACCCAGTTCTAGAGGGAATTGTGCGTGCAAAGCAGGATCGTCTAAATGTTAAGAACGCCTTTTCTGTAATGCCTATTTTGCTTCACGGAGATGCTTCTTTTGCTGGCCAAGGTGTAAATGCTGAAGTTCTTCAGCTTTCACAATTGGGCGGATACCGCACGGGCGGAACTGTTCACATTGTTATTAATAATCAGGTTGGTTTCACAACTTCACCTCATGCATCACGTACATCTCAGTATTCAACTGATTACGCAAAGATTATTCAGGCACCTGTGTTCCATGTAAATGGCGATGATCCTGAAGCATGTGTTCGCGTTGCACGTTGGGCCTTTGAATACCGTCAAGAGTTCAATAAAGATGTTGTCATCGACATGATTTGTTACCGCCGTCGTGGTCACAACGAAGGTGACGAGCCAAGCTTCACACAGCCATTGATGTACAAGCTGATCGATGCAAAGCGTTCAACACGTACTTTGTATACAGAAGCACTTGTAGGTCGCGGTGACATTACTCCTGAAGAAGCCGAAGGAATCGCACGCGATTACCAAGAGCAGCTTGAATCAATCTTTTCTTCAGTTAACAACATCGAGCCAGAGCATGATGAAAACTTTAAGGCTCCTGTTGCACCTGAAGCAGAAGAGATCAACACTTCGATCACAGAATCACTTGCACGCGAAATTGCTGCGACTCAACTGGCTGTTCCAGAAGGATTTACTGTTCATCCTAAGCTGACTCCACAGCTAGCAAAGCGTGTCGAATCACTCAATGATGCAACGATCGACTGGTCTACCGGTGAAATGTTGGCATTTGGTTCTCTGCTCAAGGAAGGTCACCCAATTCGTCTTGCTGGACAAGATGCACGCCGTGGAACTTTCTCAAACCGTCACGCGGTAATCATCGATAAAGAAAATGGCAACGAGTGGACACCGCTTCGAGCTTTGATTAGCAATGAAAATCAGTTCTTTGTAGTTGACTCATTGCTCAGTGAATACGCGGCGATGGGCTTTGAGTATGGCTACAGTCTTGAGCGCGAAGAAGCTCTAGTTCTTTGGGAAGGCCAGTTCGGCGATTTTGCCAACGGCGCACAAACAGTTGTCGATGAGTTCATCTCTTCTGCTCTGCAGAAGTGGGGCGAGCGTTCATCGGTTGTTCTACTTCTTCCACATGGATACGAAGGACAAGGCCCAGATCACTCTTCAGCACGTATTGAGCGTTACTTGCAGCTATGTGCCGAGCAGAACATGACTGTTGCTCAGCCTGCAAGCCCAGCGAATTACTTCCACTTATTGCGTTGGCACATGAAGAATCCTGCACGACGCCCACTGATCGTATTTACTCCAAAGTCAATGCTTCGCCTTAAGGCTGCAGCATCTGCACTGTCAGATTTCACATCAGGACACTTCCAACCAGTAATTGGTGATGATTCAGTTCAGAACGCTTCACGCGTTATTTTCTGTTCAGGAAAGATTTATCACGACCTAGTTGCAGAGCGCACAAAGCTTGGCGAGACCGGAACTGCAATTGTTCGCGTTGAACTTTTGTATCCGCTTCCAATTGATGAAATGGTTGCCGAAGCTAACAAACATCCAAATGCAAACTTGCTCTGGGTACAAGATGAACCTGCTAACCAAGGTCCATGGTCACACATTGCATTGCGTACATCGCATGCACATGGCGGACATGGATTCGGTGAACGCATCTTGCGTCGCATTTCTCGTCGTGCAACGGCATCTCCAGCAACTGGAAGCCATCACTTACATGAGGATGAGCAAAAAGCATTATTGCTCGAAGCCTTTACTCGCTAAAAGTTATTTAGGGAGGCAAATCCCAATGTCGCAGATTTCAATCATCGGAGATGAAGGCCAGCCAGTTCAATACGCTTCAATGACTCGAGAAGGTAAACTCTTCTTTGAGTTCAATTTTTCCAATCATCTCTTAGATCACGTTCGTCATACATTGGCAGACCACCTAATATCATTTTGTCGGTAATCACATCTTTACCCTCAATGTTCAGTTCGGTACCCGCAGGAATGGAAACGCATCGACCTCTCTTCGCATTTTCTTTATAAGCCAAATCAGAGACAGTCAAATACACATTCTTGGAACAGCTGGTGCAGAATCGATGTGACTCATTGGCATCAATCTTGAGAAGTTCATCCCATTGTATTGAGCATTCAAAAGCCAAAACAGATTCAATCTCACGCGGACGGCGAGATACACCTCGCTTTATAGCTGCCATGATCTTTCGCATATTTCAAGAATAAGACCTGATCCTTTCGAGAGTCAATGAGATAGATGGCCAAAAGTTTTGCCAATGCCGCAAGCGGTCACCCGGGTTGACCGCCCCAAATCCTTGTCGACTTTAAGTTTTCATGCTGTACTTCTTCAATTGCGGCCCCAGATTGTTTAATGAAAAAGGAGAATCTTAAAGTGAGACGATTTTCGTTACTGATTGCAATATCGCTGATTCTCAATGTTTTTTCACTACATCCAGCCTTTAGCGCTGGACAAAAATATGAACTTCTGGATATATCTCGCTCAAAATGCAATACTGGAAAATTTGCCCCGGATGATTTTGCTAAATGTCTCGCCGGTACTGAGAACCCTTCGGTTAAGTTTGAGATTCTAAGTAAGAAGATATCTCCGGGGGCTCTTCTTAAACTTCGGATGTATTTTAACTTCAATATAGAACTATTAGACGGTTGGTTTGAAGCAAACGCACATCGCAATGATGCGATTTGGTTTATCCAAAAAGGGCCTGAAGTTAACGACGAATCAAGGTTGGGGAATCTGGCCAAGGGATACATTCAAATGTATTGTCCAAATACCTCCTTCAATAAGTCATTTGCATTCAACATCATTAATTTCGTCGAAGGTAGGAGCGCGGAATTAACTACAATACGGCGCGTTCTTGCCCAGTTTGAAGATGACTGGGGAAATTTCATACCCCCCATCACAATGTTTTCAAATGGAAGCTATGATCTACAAGTAACCCTGCCATCTTCCTGTAAAGAGTTTCAACTAAATTTATCGTCCGTATCGCAGGGCATCCTGATGCAAGATTTCGAATATATACGTCCGCTTGATCAAAGTGTGGCATCCACGGGAGTTCAGATTGCCAGATCAAGAGAGGAAGGGGAGAAAATCGCCTATGGTTTTAAAACTTCTGGAAAGGCACCCGCAGTATCAAAATCAACTGCAAAACCATCACCTTCGGCCTCAGTAAAATGTTCAGCCGCAGATTTGAAGAAGTATAAGTATACAAAAGAACAGTATCTAAACAGAAATAGCCTTATTAAGATTGCGAATGAGATAAAAAACATTATAGAAACGAAGCGAGAAAGACTCTCAGCGCTATATGGTCGCTATGTGGACTACACACAGAAAGATTTGTATGAGTTACAGCAGCAAGATAGCCGTATTGAAAAAGCTGAGAGAGAACGTGCTGAATGGGAGCCTGATTTAAGAATACTTGCCAAGAAGTGTGGCTTTCCTATGACTTCAAAGACAGAGGTTTTACCAGGCTCATAGAAAAGTTTTTTCAAACAGTTATGAACATTGAGAGAGGTTTGGGTGGCGAGAAGGAAACCCCAACCCGGTTGTTAACCGTTAGCGAACTTTACTTCTCTTGTACCTAAGCAACACAACACCGACAAGTTCGTTAGCTGGAATCCATCCCCAGGTGCGTGAATCAGTGCTTTCGTCATTGTCACCTTGCACCCAATAAATGCCACCATGAGACTTTTGCAATCGCTTCACTAAGAAGATACCTGGTCGTTCTTCCCGTTCTACAACCACAACCTTGCCCAGAATGCGGTCGCCAACTAGCGGTGTAAGACCGGCAGGAAACCAGGAAACCAGTAGCCAGTCGCCATCCTTAAAGGTGGGGGACATCGATGATCCTGAGACCTTGACTGTGCCAAATTTGCTCACGGGCGGTAGTCTCGCACTACTAAGCCGGTAAAACTACAAGGCCCAGTACTTGCCTTGAGTCGAGAAGGAGAAAAAATGTTTTCACCAAAGACAACTGTCTACGCACACTGCGATCTACCATGTGGTGTTTATGACCCAGCACAGGCCAAGATTGAAGCACTATCTGTAAAGGCTTGCATGGAAAAATATGCAGCTAACACAGATCCAGATTTCCGTTCACGTTCAGTGGCGATCAAGGAAGAGCGCTCACATCAGGTCAAGGAGCACCTATGGGTGCTGTGGACTGATTACTTCAAGGCTCCACACTTCGAGGCATACCCACAGTTGCACTCATTGTTTAATGAGGCAACAAAGCTTGCAGGTGCTGCAGGTACAAAGGGAACTCAAGATGTTGCAGTTGCAGATTCATTGATCAAGAAGATCGATGAGATTGCAGAGATCTTCTGGGCAACTAAGAAAGCGTAGCTAGTAGAACTAAGACTTATCGTTTTGAATTAAGTGAAGAGCAGCGGTGCGGGCGAGGAAAGATACTCGCTCCACCGCTGATCTTTTTATTAAGGCTGCTGCAATCTGGCGTTCATTTTCATAGACCTCGCATTCAAAGGTCAACTCTTTTCCTTCAATTTCAATAACACGAGAAGTCGCACGCAATGATGCACCAATTCCTGCAGGAGATAATGAAATGAATTCAACACTAATTGGGATCGTAGTTTCACCAGGCTCTAAGTAAAGATCTAAAGACAGAATTGCTGCATGTTCCATTAAGTTAATCAACAGTGATGGAGCAATGATTGGAAGATCACCAATTCCAATTGCAACCGATGTATCGCCCGGGCGAACCACCATTTCGGTGAAGCCAACCGCTCCTAGAACCTCACCTTCTGGCAACATCGCAATTAACCCTGCCCGTTCAGGCCGCGTGGATCATTGTCATCATTGATAAATCTAATTTCCTCAGTGTGCTCGATAGTTACTTCGCGATGCTCAATCTGCCCAAACTCATCTATTTCAATTGAAATTTCGGTCATGCTGTATTGCGTAACAACTTCAGTGAAACTTCCAGCCATTTGGGCATGAATCTGTCGGTAAATCGCATCATGTAAATCTTCTGGCGCCCTTTCATTACAACTGCGGCGTAATGTGTCTTGCATCAGCTGACGCATAGCTTGCTCGTGAGCCAACTCGGCTTCACATGCTGGACAGCTCGAGATATGAACTTCGATCAAGCCAATTTGAGGTTGCTCGATGCTTCCTTCAATAAGTAGGACAAAAGAGTTAAGAACTTCATTACATGCCAACGTGCTCTTATCGTTGAAGAACTGGTTGAAACTCATGATGTGGCCCCCGATTTCTTATCGGTGCTGTAACCCAGTTCTTTTGCATACTCAGTTAACCGCTCACGCAGCTGTTTTCTTCCCCGATGCAGGCGGGACATAATGGTTCCCGCAGGAACTCCTACGATTTCTGCAATTTCTTTATAAGAAAAGCCCTCTACATCAGCTAGATAAACGGCGATACGAAACTCTTCGGGGATTTCCTGCAAAGCTCGCTTGATATCGCTATCCGGCAAATTTTCAAGTGCTTCAACTTCGGCAGACTTACCTTGGTCACTTGTGTGTGATGCAGCATTTGCTAGCTGCCAATCTTCAATTTCACCTGAACTCAGCTGTGGTCGGCGCTGATCTTTGCGATAAGTATTGATAAATGTTGTAGTCAAAACTCGGTACAACCACGCACGCAAGTTTGTCCCAGGTTCAAATTGATGAAATGAAGCAAAGGCTTTCAAATAAGTATCTTGAACTAAATCCTTTGCATCATGCGGATTCTTTGTATAACGCAACGCAGCTGCGTACAACTGATCTGTGAAGGCAAGGGCGTCTCGCTCGAAGCGGACAGCACGATCCGCCGAGCTTTCTTTAACTAGTTCCGTTGACATCGTCTAAAACACTATCGTTAAAAGAGGGTTTCTGGCTCTCCCAAAGGCATTTCCACGATTAAACCTTTTCCATTATTTGCCACGGTGTTGACGGCATTTGATACCGGGTGGGCTTTTACGAATGATTCAGGATTCTCAACAACCATTAAGGATTTCAATTCATTCACATCGGTATTGTGGGGATTGAGCCAGGTGTTCCAGCGATCATGTGGCATAAAGACAGGCATGCGGCTGTGAATACTTTCTAAATCGCCTTGCGCCTCTTGGGTAATAATTGAAGCGGTTTCAATTACTTCGCCATTTGGTGCGCGCCAACTGCTCCAGATTCCAGCGATCGGAAGCTGATTACCGTCCCTTGCCGAAATGTAGAACGGTTGTTTAGGGGCGTACTTACCTAATGCAGTTGCCCATTCGTAGTAACCAGTTGCAGGAATTAAGCAGCGTGTGGCACGAAATGCATTTCTAAAGGTCGGTTTTTCATGGATCGATTCGCTGCGGGCGTTGATTGCCCGAGATTGTGAAGCACGAGCCTCTTGAAAATCTGTTAGCCATGGCCCAATTAATCCCCACGAAACGACTGCTAACTCTTTGTGTTGACCAGCATCAGATCCGGATTTGTCATTGGCTCGAACAATGTAAATGGGATTGGTTGGAGCGATATTCCAATTAAGTGGCAAAGAAGTTTCAGGAGCGGTTCCGGTAACTGAGAACTGCTCCATAAGCTCGCGCATATCCGCCGTTTGCGCATAACGTCCACACATAATTCAAGGGTATCGCAGGTGCGCTCAGAGGTTAGACTTAGGCGATGACAAACAACGCCCACTGGCCCGCGATTTACCGCGGTGCAACACCAGTTGATATCAGCGTTGTCATTCCTGGATCAAAGTCAGTTACCAACCGTGCCCTTATTTTGGCAGCACAAGCAAATTCGCCATCAACTTTACGACGCCCTTTGGTTTCTCGCGATAGTGAATTGATGATGGCCGGACTAAAGGCTTTAGGTGTTGGTGTTGAAGAAAAGACAGTAAACGTCAATGG
>JBIIZP010000122.1:0-3103 GCA_044346215.1 Candidatus Planktophila sp. | reverse complement strand
TATTCGTCATGATTCAATTGATCGTGCAGGATTTATGCCAGGAGTTATTCTTGGCGTACGCAAAATTGTTAACACACCAGGCCTGACCCATGGCCTCGATAAATTCATGTAAGGAGCAATCAATGTCCAAAGATCAAATCACTATGTATGGTGCCGATTGGTGCGGAGATTGCCGTCGATCAGAGCGACTATTAAAAGAGCTCAATGTTGAATATACAAAAATTGATACTGATGCAGATGTAACAGCTGCAGATAAGGTAATCGAAATTAATGGTGGAGCTAAGTCGATTCCCGTAATTGTTTTCTCTGATGGAACTCACTTAACTGAACCTTCAGATAATGACCTCAAGGCAAAGCTTCAAAGCTTGGGGATTATCTAAAGCCAGTTGTATACGGCAGCCGATGAAAGTGCTGCTGAAAGTACAACAATTGGAAATGGTGCCTTGAGCATCAGCGCGATGATTGCAACAGCTAGACCAACCAAGCGTTGATCAACTACGAGTTTTGATTTGTCTGAAAAACTTTGAACCCCAACTAAAGCGCTTAGCAAGGCGATTGGGATTAACGCGTTGATTTTTTGAAACTTTGGGTGTGAAAGCCAGCGCTCAGGGACAGAGTGCCCTGAGTATTTCAGTAGAAATGCAGTAAAACCTGCGCCAATAGTTGCTATCCAGAAGATAGTCATCGCTTTGCCCCCACTGCAATTGCAATAAAAGCTGTCGCAATAATCGGAAGTCCTGCAGGCAAAATAGGAGTCATAGCAATAGCAAAGAGCGCACAACCAATCGCCAGTGCACGATCAGAATTACTTTTCAGACGCGGCCAAACAAGACCTAGAAAAGCCGCTGGAACTGCAGAGTCCAGCCCGAAGGCGCGGATATCGCCCATGGCTTGTGCTCCAAGTGCACCGGCTAATGTAAAGAGATTCCAGAAAACAAAGACTCCGATTCCTGTGTACCAAAAACCCTTTCGCATGGCATCAACGCCGCGTGGTTCCTGACCGAGTGAAACTCCAGTTGATTCATCGATTGTCACTTGCGCGGCAATAACTCGCTTTAAACCTTTTACTTGCAAACGCGGAGCCATGATTACTCCGTACAGAGCGTTTCGAACTCCGAGCAATGACGCGGTTGCGATTGCACTAATTGCTGAGCCACCTGCTCCGATTACTCCAATAACTGCAAATTGAGATGCGCCTGAAAAAGTGAGTAGAGATAGCAGGCAGCTCTGAAGTACAGAAAATCCATTAGCGACGGCGGCTGCACCAAAAGCCACACCATAAGCACCCACGGTCAATGAAACGCTCAGCGAATCCCGCAGAGTGGCGGAGACAACTTTGGACACGCGGCCATTGTGCCGTATAAATCCACGAGCGCCTAGCCTGTACTGGATAGGGTGCGACCATGAGTGAAGAGATTATTTACCGCGACGATATGACCGTTGAATTAGTTAAATCCAGCGCCAGTGATGCAGATGTAATTTGGGCCGCCCGTGTTTCAACAGCTGGTGAACAATCAATGGATGAAATCGGTGAAGATCCTGCTCGTTCTGCAGGTCTCATTAATTACCTGGCACGCGAACGTCATGGTTCACCTTTTGAACACACATCAATGACTTTCTTTATCTCTGCGCCAATTTTCGTTTTCCGTGAATTCATGCGCCATCGCATCGCGTCATACAATGAAGAAAGCGGTCGCTATCGCGAGTTAAAGCCTGTCTTTTATGTTCCATCTGAAGAACGCAAGCTAGTTCAGGTCGGCAAAACCGGTGCATATACATTTGTTGATGGCACCAAGGAACAGTTTGATATAACAGTTGAATCAATGAAGGCAGCCTATGTAGTTGCATATGAGAGTTATGTGAAAATGCTTGAAGCTGGCGTTGCACGTGAAGTCGCACGAGCAGTGTTGCCTGTAGCTACATACTCATCAATGTATGTAACTATGAATGCCAGAGCGCTCATGAACTTTTTGTCCTTACGCACCGGCCGAGAAGGCTCCCATTTTCCTAGTTACCCTCAACGTGAAATTGAGATGGTTGCCGAGAAAATGGAAGCTGAATTCGCGAAATTAATGCCGCTTACATACGGAGCCTTTGAAAAGTCTGGACGAGTCGCCCCTTAATACGGGTAGAGTTCGCCACATGACAACGCCTGCTCCTTTTGGACGTCTTCTGACGGCGATGGTCACTCCCTTCACAAAAGATGGAGCGATTGATTGGGCAGGAATTGAATCAATTGCTGCCCATCTTGTTGCAAACGGACATGATGGAGTCGTTGTCAATGGAACCACTGGTGAAGCACCAACTACAAAGTCCTCTGAGAAAGAGGAGATCATCCGAGTAGTTCGAAATACTGTTGGTCCCACCATCAAGGTTTTATCGGGTGCTGGTGATAATGAAACTGAGTATTCAATCAACCAAGCAAAGCGCACCGAAAAAGCTGGCGCAGATGGATTGCTTGTTGTAACTCCTTATTACAACAAGCCACCACAAGCCGGAATCGAAGCTCACTTCCGTGCAGTTGCAGATGCGACCGATCTTCCAATGATGATGTACGACATTCCAGGTCGCACTGGAGTTCCAATTGAACCTGACACCCTTGTTCGACTATCTGAGCATCCACGCATAGTGGCGCTCAAAGATGCAAAGGGTGATGTGGCATCGACATCGTGGGTAATTAAGCGTTGTGGAATTCCGGTGTATTCAGGTGATGACATCCTGAACCTTCCATTGCTTTCAGTGGGAGCTGTTGGTTTTGTTTCAGTATGCGGGCACACAGTCGGTAAGGATTTACGCGAACTACTTGATGCATGGTTTGCAGGAAATCCAACTCGAGCACTTGAAATTCATCAAAAACTTCTTCCTGTTTTCACAGGTACATTCCGCACGCAAGGTGCAATCCTTACTAAAGCTGCGCTCACACTTATGGGCCTACCTGGTGGCCACACTCGTCTTCCACTCGTCGATGCAACAGATGCTCAGATTGCGCAGTTGCGCGAAGATCTGCGCGCTGGTGGTGTCGCAGTTAACTAATGAATCATCCACATCCAAATCTCGGCACACCACCTGCGCTAGTAAACGGTGGGTTGCGCATTGTCGCACT
>JBIIZP010000121.1:0-3144 GCA_044346215.1 Candidatus Planktophila sp. | reverse complement strand
TCGCCAAGTGATTTCCGAAACTTTTCATGCCGCTCACTTCTAGCTAACTTACGCGCACGTCTAAACCGAAGTGATGCATTTTCGCGAGCCTGGGTGCTTGCGGTCAGTCGATCCAAAGCCACAAAGAACTCTTCTTTAGTTGTAGATCTTGCAATAATTTTCTCGATCACAGTTATGGACTCTTTTACGTTTTCGCCAAACCGCACAACGTAGGTCTCTTCCAGCAAATCACTAAAGTCTTCAAAGAAGTGATACATCGAACTCTTTGATGCTCCGGAACGCTCTAGAACCATCGCGGCGCTGATGTCTTCTATTGCGTGCAGATCCATTAAGTCAGAGGTCGCCTGAATCAAATTCAGTCGCGTCTCATTCTGCTCATGCACCATAGGTAAAACATTACTGGTTATGAAAGGACTTACTGGCTATGAAACGTGAAAGCCTCGTCATGGAAGCGATTCTTTGGAACACCAAGATCTTCGGCCGCCAACCGACCACAGATAAATATGTGCCCATCAAGGCCGCCAACCGATACCCTTAACCCATCATGAAGTACGCCCAACTGATTCGCCTACTAGTAGGACGCGAGCTAACCCTGCGCTACAAGCGCAGCGTTATCGGCATTGGTTGGACCTTGCTCAATCCCATGCTTACCAGCTTTGTGCTGTGGGTAGTTTTCTCTTTTGTTTTCGCATCGCGCCTGCCAAGTGGTCAACAGTTTGCTCCATATTTAATGGCAGGTATTTTGCTCAACACCTTCTTCAACCAGGGCTTAATGCAATCTGCCGAATCAATTGCCAGCAACGGTGGCGTCTTAACAAAAATTTATGTCCCGCCTCAGATCTTTGCAATCTCTGCAGCCTTAGCAGGCTTAGTTAACTTTTTTATCGGAATGATTCCATTGGCAATCGTTGTATACATTTCCGGCCAAACCCTTGCCTGGACCCTGCCCCTGGTTTTAATTGTCGGAATCTGTTTAGCATTTTTAACTGCAGGTCTTGGTCTTGCTTTGTCAATTATGTTCATCCGCTTTGATGACACTCGTAACATCGTCAACGTCTTGCTGATGATCTTGATGTACCTAACACCAATTTTTTATCCAGTCGGCGTCATGAACAGCACAATGCAAACAATTATTCGTTGGAACCCGCTGACTAGTTACCTTGAAATTTTCCGCTGGGCATTTTCTAACAATGCATTCCCATCACCACGTGACTGGATCTTTATGATCGTAACAAGTCTGTTTTCTCTATGGCTTGGCACATATGTATTTAAAAAGTACTGGCCAAGAACGGTGGCGATGTTGTAATGGCTGTCATCGATGTAAAGAATGTAAATGTTACCTATCGCGTTCTGATGAACAAATCAGGGTCACTTAAGGAGCTCTTCCGCGATGCAATCAAGGGTAAAGCCCGAGTTGTTGATTATGTAGCTCTGCAAGATGTTTCATTTACTGTCGATAAGGGCGAAGTAGTTGCAATTCTTGGTCGAAATGGTGCTGGTAAATCAACCCTGCTGAAGGTTCTGGCAGGTGTCTTGCCCCCAACTAAAGGAACATCAAAGGTTGATGGCAAGATCGCACCGATGATTGAACTTGGCGCAGGTTTTCACCCTGAAATGACAGGTGCTGAAAATGTTCTCTTTTATTCAGCGCTTATGGGGCGCGATGTTAAGCGCGTTAAAGAACGCACTCCAGCCATAGGCGAATGGGCTGGGGTTTCAGACCACATGCAGTTCCCGCTTCGTACCTTTTCTTCAGGAATGGTCGCCCGCTTAGCTTTTGCAACAGCTACTGATGAAATGGCAGAAGTGCTTTTAGTAGATGAAGTTCTTTCTGTTGGAGATGCTGATTTTCAAGAAAAATCAAAAACTCGTATGCATGAATTGATTAAGAGTGGTGCCGCGGTTGTACTCGTTTCACATGACATGCAGGCTGTAAAAACTTTGGCTACCCGTGCAGTGTGGCTTGAAAACGGCCATGTAAAGATGGTCGGCAACCCAACTGAAGTTGTCGCCGCTTACGAAGCAAACTAGCCATGCGGGTTTTACATGTAATCGCTCGATTAAATGTTGGTGGAACCGCCCGTTACATAACTCAGCTTGCTAATGAGCTGCCAAAGCACGGAATAGAAACCTTTGTAGCAACAGGTTTTGTGCAAGGTGCTGAAGTGGAAGATCCATCAGCACAATCCATCAAACTGATCAGAATTAAATCTATGGGCAGATCAATGAGACCCATCAAAGATCATCGTGCTCGTAAAGAGTTAGAAAAGATAATTGCCGAAGTCAAGCCTGACATCATCCATACCCACACATTTAAAGCAGGTTATGTAATCCGGATCAAAAATCAGCCAGTTCCGGTGGTTCATACTTTTCACGGACATTTACTAGATGATCCTGAATTTTCTGGTTTTAAATCAAAAGTCATTATTGCGATAGAAAGAAAGCTAGCTAAAAAATCAACCAAGCTTGTAACAGTAGGGCGCCGCGTCAGCGATGAATTGCTAGAACAAGGAATCGGCCAGCGCTCTCAGTTTGTAAATATTCCACCTGGCGTTGTTCCAGTTGATGTAACAGAAAAATCACAAGCACTTAAGAATTTAAGCCTGCAAGACAATGGCACCCCAATCATCGGTTGGATCGCTCGTATGACAGGCGTTAAAAATCCAATGCGTGCCTTAGAAGTTGCTGACGCTCTACCCGATACACATTTCGTGATGGCTGGCGGCGGTGATTTGTTTGAACAGGTAAAGGCTGCGGCCCCAGCAAATGTCAGCGTAATTGGCTGGGCAGATGCAGCAGACCTATTTGGCGCAGCCGACATCATTGTCTCGACCAGCGAAAATGAAGGAATGCCGGTGGCGCTGATCGAAGCGCAATTAGCTGGCAAACCAGTTGTTGCCACTGATGTGGGTTCGGTAGCAGAGGTAATCCTTAATCATGAAACAGGAATCGTTACTAACAAGAATGCAGGATCCATTGCATCTGCTCTCGAGTCCTTGATTCTTGATAAAACAACTCGCGAAGAGATGGGTCGCCTAGCTACCGCTCGTGCTCATGCTCTTTTTTCAGTTAATCGCATGATCAACGCTCATATCGAGCTCTACAAATCGATTGTGAATTAAGGTTTACCTATGCGCGTATTCA
>JBIIZP010000120.1:0-3149 GCA_044346215.1 Candidatus Planktophila sp. | reverse complement strand
TCGCTCACGCGAGGCAATACGGTGATGTCATTAACGGTTACTGCAGGCATTTCGCGCTCCTTAGTTCAGAGTCCAAGAGTAATTGAACTTTCAACTACCTGCAACCTGAGCGCTTTCCTTGTAAAGCCATTCCTCGAAATCCAGGGCCTTTGCGCATTCAGTAAACCTTAAAACCGTGGTCGCTTAAGACAAAGATGCGATTTCTTAGAATGCTTTACTTCGGAAAGCGGCTACAGGGCTTTGAGCGCGGAAACTACCTTGGTCAATGAAGCCTTGGCATCGCCGAAGAGCAACATCGTCTTTGGATCATACAAAAGCTCATTTTCAATGCCAGCAAAACCTGGGCGCATAGAGCGCTTTAGGAAGATGATGTTGGCTGCATTGTTCACTTCAAGAATTGGCATTCCGTAAATTGGGCAACCCGGAGTCGTTTGTGCCGCAGGATTAACAACATCGTTTGCACCGATAACAATTGCAACATCTGTCTGACCAAAGGTTGGATTAACTTCATCCATTTCAGCTAATTGATCGTAAGGAACATTTGCTTCAGCCAACAGAACGTTCATGTGTCCTGGCATACGACCTGCTACTGGGTGGATTCCGTATGCAACATCGATGCCCTTTGAAATCATCAAATCTGCAAGTTCGCGCACTGTGTGCTGTGCTTGTGCAACAGCTAGACCAAATCCTGGAACGATCACAACGCGGCGTGCATAGTTCAGCAAGATCGCCACATCATCTGGGGAGCCTGAACGAACTGGTCGCTCTTCGCCAGCTGCGGCAACATCCTGTGGCTTTGCGGTAAATGCACCGAACAAAGTTCCAAACAATGAACGGCCCATCGCCTCTGCCATCAAACGCGTCAAGATTGTTCCTGATGCTCCAACAAGTGTTCCTGCAATGATCAACAGAGTTGAATCAAGTACATAACCACTTGCGGCAACAGTTAAACCTGTAAATGCGTTGAGCAATGAGATAACAATTGGTACATCCGCGCCGCCAACTGGAAGCACGAACAAAATACCGAATAGAAGAGATAGACCAGCAAGAATGAGTAGTGGAGTTGTACCCAGTGAGTTAACAACCCAGCCGCCAACGCCTAATACCGAAACCAGCGTCGCAGCGATAACAAAGCGGCCCGCAGGGAAAATTACTGGGCGGGTAGTCATCAACTCTTGAAGCTTCATGAAGGTAATAATCGAACCGCTGAAGGAAACACAGCCCACGATTACAGTAAATACGGTGAAGATAACCACTGCTGTTGTGGCCTTATCGCCCAAGTTTAAGTATTCAACAATTGCGACCAACGCCGCTGCGCCACCACCCACACCATTAAATAGTGCGACAAGTTGTGGCATCTGAGTCATCTGAACCTTGCGAGCTGCAGGAACACCAATGATGAGACCAACTGCGATCGCACCAAGAATCCATCCAAAGTTATTGAGTGGAAGTGATGAGCCGTCATTTGTGTAAAAAAAGACAACTAGCGTCGCAAGACCAGCGCCAAAGGCACCGATTAAATTTCCGCGGCGTGCTGTCTTCGGATGTGAAAGACCCTTCAATGCAAGAATGAAAGCGATACCTGCGGCAAGACCTATTAGGTCATATACGGTGCGGCTCATTTCTTATTTCCTTTGAACATCTCAAGCATTCGGTCGGTAACAACAAAACCGCCCACCATGTTGATAGTTGCCAAGATAATCGCAGCAACGGAAAGTCCAAGCTCTAAATTTGTTTTACTGTGATCGGCAACAATAATCGCACCAACCAAGATTACTCCGTGGATTGCGTTAGCGCCGGACATCAGTGGTGTGTGCAATGTAGATGACACCTTTGATACAACCTCAAAACCAACAAAGACTGAAAGTACGAAGATCGAAACAATTGCCATTGGTTCCATTACTTTGCTCCTCTTCGTGCACCGGCGTGCGTTACCGCAGCACCATTGATAATTTCATCTTCAAAATCTAAATTAAATGAAACCTTTTGATCATCCTTTGCCGGTGTTGTAAACAGTGACAAGAGATTTACAACGTTGCGTGAATACAAGAAAGATGCATGGAAAGGCAGTTGGCTTGGCACATCTTTGCCGCCCCAAATGCGAACTCCACCTGAAGTTTCAACAATTTCACCAGGGGCTGAACCTTCAACATTGCCGCCAGTTTCTGCAGCTAAGTCAACGATGATTGTTCCGGGCGCCATTGAATCCACCATTGCTTGCGTCATCAATCGTGGAGCTTGGCGTCCAGGAACTGCAGCGGTTGTAATAACCACATGTGATTTTGCAATGTAAGGCGTCAAAAGTTCGCGCTGCTTTGCGGCACGATCTTCAGTCATCTCACGTGCATAACCACCAGCACCTTCAAGTGCTTCGAGTTCTAGTTCAATAAATGCTGCACCCATCGAACGAACTTCATCCGCTGAAGCTGGTCGAACATCGTATGCCGAAACAACTGCGCCTAATCGTCTTGCAGTTGCAATCGCTTGCAATCCTGCAACACCTGCGCCAAGTACCAATACCTGCGCAGGTGTAACTGTTCCCGCAGCTGTCATTAACATTGGAAAAAAGCGTGGAGAAAGCTCTGCGCCAACTATTGCCGCACGGTAACCGGCACATAGTGCTTGCGAAGTGAGTGCATCCATTGATTGTGCGCGAGAAATACGTGGGACTAGTTCAAGTGAAAACGCGGTTACACCTGCAGCAGCTGCAGCATCAATGGAATCAACTGCGGTAACGGGGGATAAGAAGGAAATTGTGATCGCACCCTTTTTCAAGGTAGCCATTTGCTTGGGCGTTAGCGGCTGAACTGACAAAACCACATCTGCTTCAGCTAAAGCATCGCCTTGCTTGATCGTCGCACCAGCTGCACTGAAATCAGCATCTGTTGCTTGTGAATGTGATCCTGCACCAGATTCGATAGTTACATCGAGACCTAGGCGAGTTAATTTATTGATGACATCTGGGACAAGCGCAACGCGCTTTTCTCCCTCTTTAATTTCCCGTGGGACGACTACGCGCATGGGCGAAACATTAGTGCGTATAGCCCTTTAAGTCACCACGAACTAGGTGATACAGGATCGATTGAATGGTAGTTCTGCGGTGATACGCCTCGCGCCAGACAACTGAGCGAGGGCCATCAATGACTGAT
>JBIIZP010000119.1:0-3153 GCA_044346215.1 Candidatus Planktophila sp. | reverse complement strand
GAGTAGATTTCAAGAACACTGTAATCATCATGACAACAAACCTTGGTACCCGTGACATCTCTAAGTCACTTGGGCTTGGCTTTGCAAATAGCGATGATGACCTAACAAACTATGAGCGCATGAAGGGCAAGGTTGGCGACGAACTTAAGTCACACTTCCGCCCCGAATTCCTCAACCGTATCGATGACATCATCGTGTTCCACCAGTTGACTAAGCCACAAATCATTCAGATCGTTGATTTGATGCTTAAGAACCTTGATGATCGTTTGCATGCCAAGGACATGGGCATCGAGCTCACACCAGCTGCGAAGAATCTTCTTGCAGAGCGTGGATATGACCCGTTGCTAGGTGCGCGTCCATTGCGTCGTGTAATTCAGCGAGAGATCGAAGATGGTTTGTCAGAGCGCATTTTGTTCGGTGAACTAAAGCCTGGCGAGATCATCGTTGTAGATATTGAAGGTGAAGGTGCTGAAGCAGCCTTTACTTTCAAGGGAGCACCAAAGGCAACCTTGCCTGATACTCCTGAAGATCTTGCAGAAGCACCAACCGCTTAAATTATTCAGCTAGTTTTTTAAGTGCGTCTCCGCTTACGCGATACACGGTCCACTCATCCATGGGTACTGCGCCCAGGGATTTGTAGAAGTCGATGCTTGGTTGGTTCCAATCCAGAACCCACCACTGCAATCTTTCATAATCGCGTTCTACGCAAATCTTTCCTAACTTTTTAAGGAAAGCTAAACCATAACCCTTACCACGGTAAGCGGGATCAACGTAGAGATCTTCAAGGTAGATACCAGGTTTGCCAACCCACGTTGAATAGTTAAGGAACCAAATGGAGATTCCAACTACAAGACCGTTATCTTCAGCAACATGGCAGTAAGCAACTGGGTTATCGCCAAAGATTGTCTCTTCGATTTGTTGGATTGTCGCTTTTGCTTCTAGTGGAGCTTTCTCGTACTCAGCTAAATCTTTAATCAGTTGATGGATACGTGGTGCATCCTCTTTGGTTGCGTAACGAATCATTGCGGCAGTCTATATCGCTTGCGGGGAAGTGCCTGAATTAGTTGGTCTGCAACCAGCGTTTTAAGGGCTTTTTCGACCTGTGATTCATCGGGCCACAGTTTTTTGATTGAAGTCTCTGTTAATGATTCATTCTCACGCAATGCTTGAACGATAATTCCTCGGCATTTGCGATCGGTGCCATGCCAATCTTGAGACTTTCTAATGAGCTCTGTTTTTGGGTAACCATTCTTACGCCAATTGCATTGACCAATGATTGGACATGATTCACACGATGGATTCTTTGATGTGCAAACTAGTGCACCAAGCTCCATCGTTGCTGCAGCCCAAAGATGTGCATTCTTTTCAGGCAGAATTGCTAAGCGTCGAGCTTTCTCGCGAGCAGTCGGTGCTGGTTTTGGATGTTCCTCGCCATCAATTGCTCGAACAAGCAAGCGTCTAATATTTACATCCATAACCAAAGATCGCTGTTCGAAAGCGAAAGCTGCGATTGCAGCTGCGGTGTACTCGCCAATACCCGGCAGCAACTGCAGAGTTTCTTGATCTTCGGGAACTTGGTTGTTGAAATCTTCAGCAATGATTTGAGCAGCAGCATGTAATCGAAGCGCGCGACGCGGGTAACCTAAACGACCCCAGGCGGTAATAACTTGTGCAGGTGTTGCTTTTGCTAAATCTTTAGGGGTTGGCCACCGCCGCATCCATTCATTCCATTTAGGCAAAACACGATTAACCGGTGTTTGTTGCAACATGTATTCACTGACCATCACACCCCATGGTGTTGTGTCACGCCACGGAAGATCTCTTTTGTTTTTCTTAAACCAAGCAAGAATTGGTTTTTCTAGCGAGCTCATTCGCCGGTGATTTTTACCCGTTTTAGTGCGGCATCAAGGCGTGAAACTTCGACGATCTCCATGCCATCAATCTTTGTATCTGAACCAGTTGGAACTAATGCGCGCTTGAAGCCAAGACGGTAGGCCTCTTGAAGTCTGCGATTTACACCGCTTACCTTGCGAATTTCACCTGCTAATCCAACTTCACCAATTGCAACTAAATCCGAAGGTAAAGCAAGGCCTTTTGCAGCGGATGCAACCGCTAAAGCGAGCGCCAAATCAGCTGCTGGTTCAGTCATTTTCATGCCGCCAACAGTTGCTGCATAAACATCACGCCCACCAACGCGGATATTGGCGCGAAGTTCTAGGACTGCAAGGGTCATTGATGTACGGGCTGAGTCCAAACCAGAGACAACTCGGCGTGCATTTCCATAATCATTTTCACGACCAGCAGAGACAAGCGCTTGAATTTCGGCAAGAAGAGGACGACGACCTTCGAGAGTCACCGTTACGCATGTTCCGGGAACTGGTTCTGCATGACGCGAAGTAAACAAACCAGTTGGATCTAGTACTGATTCGATGCCAGTGTCACTTAAATCAAAGCACCCGACTTCATCAGATGCGCCAAAACGATTCTTAATCGCACGGATTAAGCGAAGACGCGAATGACGTTCGCCTTCAAACTGCAATACAACATCAACAATGTGTTCTAGCAAGCGAGGACCTGCAATTGATCCATCCTTTGTTACATGTCCGACTAATAGCAAAGTGATGTCGCGATCCTTACAAATACGAATTAATGCGCCCGCGACTTCGCGGACTTGAGTAACACCACCTGGCGCGCCATCTGCCGCTGAACTGCCAATTGTTTGTACTGAGTCAATTATTAAAAGTTGTGGTTTTACAGAATCGATATGTGCAATGACTGCACCTAGATCTGTTTCGGATGCAAGAAACAATTGAGGATCAATTGCATTGATTCGCTCTGCACGAAGTCGTACCTGCGATGCTGATTCTTCACCGCTGATGTACAAGGCAGGAATCCCTTTAGAGGCAGTTTGTGCTGCAACTGAAAGCAAAAGCGTTGATTTTCCAACACCTGGTTCACCAGCAAGCAAAATCGCAGCGCCTGGAACTAATCCGCCACCAAGCACACGATCTAATTCAGAGACTCCTGTTGCACGTGCATGTGCTGCCGATAGATCTACATCGCCAATAGGAGTTGCTTTAGCGGTTACATTTCCTGCGACTAATGAAAGTTTTTTCGGAGCAGCGATTTCTTCAACTGAACCCCATGCTTGGC
>JBIIZP010000118.1:0-3156 GCA_044346215.1 Candidatus Planktophila sp. | reverse complement strand
GTAGGCGGCATCCCTGAAGTGGTTGCTGATAAAGAAACTGGCGAGCTCGTTGATTACAACGGTGAGGCTGCACCGTTTGAAAAAGCTTTAACAGAATCAATAATGCGTTTGATGTCGCAACCTGAACTTCTCAAAAAATACGGAGCTGCAGGTCGTGCACGTGCTCAAAAACTATTTGGGTGGGATGCCGTCGCAGCTTTAACTGTTGATCTGTATCGACGTGTGATTGCCTAGATGAGTCGCAAATCCCTGTTCTACTTTGGTTTAGTTGGTTTCTTATGGGGAATTCCATACCTGCTCATGAAGGTTGCTGTAGAAGATTTTCCACCTGCCGCTGTTGTGGCTGGGCGTACTCTAATCGGTGCGTTAGTTTTGATTCCGATTGCAATTTACCGAAAGAAGTTTAAGGGCGCAGTCCTTGGCTTTAAATTTGTTGCTTTCTACGCCCTGTTGGAAATGATTGGGCCTTGGATCTTAATTTCAACGGCACAGCAGAAGATTAATTCAGGTCTAGCTGGTTTATTGGTTTCAACTGTCCCAATCTTTGCAACAATAATTATCTCGCTAAGGGGCGATCACTCTGTGTGGCAGTTCAGGCGCATAATTGGAATTGTTGTTGGTTTCCTAGGTTTAATTTTGGTTGTTGGAATTGAATCATTGACAGGAAGTGCAGACCTTTTGTCAATCGTAATGGTCCTGATCGCTTCAGTCAGTTACGCATATGCGGTAATCATGATTCTTGCGAACCTGCCTCTGGTCGACGGAATTGCAATCAATGGGCTTGCCATGGCCCTGACCACGCTCTTTTGGGGTCCTATTGCAATTGCGCAATGGCCATCAAGCATTTCTGTGAACTCTGCACTTTCATTGATTGCTCTAGGAGTCCTGAGTACAGCCTTTGCCTTTGTTTTATTCTTCAAACTAATGGAGGATATCGGACCCGCTCGCGGATCTTTAGTAACTTACTTGAATACAGCCGTGGCTGTAGTTCTAGGTGTAGTTATCCTGAAGGAGCCACTGACTGCAGGAATAATAATTGGATTGCCCCTTGTATTGATTGGTTCATATCTAGCAAGCAGACAGAGCCAGGTTAATTAGCTTTTCTCGCCAAACCCAAGTTTTGCTAGCAGTTTTGGATCCTTTTGCCATTCCTTTGAAACCTTAATGTGCAGTCCAAGGAAAATCTTGGCAGCAAGTGCGCGTTCGATATCTGCGCGAGCTCGTATGCCGATCTCCTTTAAACGCGCGCCTTGATGGCCTAACAAGATTGCCCGCTGGGTATCGCGTTCTACATGGATAGTGGCGTGAACATCAAAAAATGGGCGAGAACCTTTTTCTTCGCGCTCTCCAAATTCATCGATGGTTACAACAATGGAATGTGGAATCTCTTCTCGAACATCCTGCAGCGCAGCTTCTCGGATAAATTCACAGATCAACTGTTCGATAGCTTGATCACTTGTTGTTCCTTCAGGGTAATACTGAGGACCTGTTGGAAGGTTATTACCTATTAGTTCATTGAGAAGATCTACCTGATCATGAATTGCGGCTGATACCGGAATAATTTCATCCCACACAAAGCCTTCGGCGATTTTCATTATTCCAAGTAAACGAGCCGCTAGTTTTTCCTTCGAAATCAAATCTGTCTTAGTAATTACTGCAAATTTTTTAGCCTTTGGGTGCTTAGCAATTTCTGCAGCAATGAAGGTATCTCCCGCACCTGATGTCTCATCGGCTGGAATACACATAATTACGATGTCGACCGAATCCATGCTCTGATCAACAACTTGGTTTAAGCGTTGTCCCAATAAAGTCTTCGGCTTGTGAACACCAGGTGTATCTACAAGAACGGCTTGAAATTCGGAACGATGAACAATTCCGCGAATCGCGGTACGTGTTGTATTAGGATGATGAGAAGTAATTGCAATCTTGCTACCTACGAGTGCGTTAATCAACGTTGATTTTCCTACATTTGGGCGGCCAACAATGGCGACAAAGCCCGAACGGAAATCACTCATAGGCTTATTCTCTCATCAATTAGCAGCTACAAACTCCACCGCATCTGCCACAGATGTAACTATTTCTGCTGCTCGCTCACCAATCAAGCGATGACAACCTTCGCTCGTAGGTGAATTAATTGGTCCCGGAATCGCCATTACTGGGCGAAAGATCTCTGCCGCATCACGCGCAGTCCGTAAAGACCCACTACGAAATGCAGCTTCGACAACAAGTGTTGCTTTAGAAAGGGATGCAATCAATCGATTGCGGGTCAAAAATCGATGAGGAATTGCGCGTTGTCCAGGCATAAACTCGGTAACCATTGCTCCTGATTCGCAGATCTCGGCAAAGAGCCGAGTATTTCCGGCTGGATAATTAATATCTATTCCAGATGCGATAACTGCAACTGTTACACCTTCTGCAATCAGCGCACCTTTATGCGCAAATGAATCAATTCCATATGCTCCCCCGCTGATAATTGCCCATTCACGGTCAACAAATCCCGCAGCAAAATCTCCAGCAATTCTAGCGCCATAGGATGTTGGATTACGAGTTCCAACGATTGCAAGAGATAGTTGATGCAGTGCACTGATATTTCCTTTGAGTATTAAACCGATAGGTGGGGCCGCTAAATCATTGACTTGTAAGGGCCATTCCTCATCGATCGGAGTAATCAATCGTGCGTCATGCTTATCAATTTCAGTTAATACTTGATCTGGGCTTAACTGGCGAAGTGCAGAAATAAGCTTTTCATTTTTAATCGAGTCATATCCCTTGGATAACAACTTTTCATACACAGTAAGTGCGCCTTGAGTAGAAATTTCTGAGGACCAGAAAGGGTGCCCTGCCTCGATTGCACTGAAGAGGGCGACGCGAGCTAGCAGTTCATTCATGCTTCGACCTTGCCTCTCATGGTGTGAGCAGCCATCACATTTTCTAATGTCGGTGTTGGGTTACCGTGTAGATCGGCAAAACTCCAAGCAGTACGAATGATCTTGTGTAAACCTCTAGCGGTAATGTGTTCGCGGTCTAATTCATCATGCAGGAAATTCATCGCATTTCTTTCTGGCTGAAAAGTTGATCGCAAAGCTCGTGCCGGAATCTGAGAATTCAAACTCCACCCCATCCCTGCAAAACGCTTTTTAGCAATATCACGAGCTA
>JBIIZP010000117.1:0-3162 GCA_044346215.1 Candidatus Planktophila sp. | reverse complement strand
TGCAGAAGAAGGTCCGAAATGCACAAATGCAAAAAATTCCATTTATGGTGATTGCTGGCGAAGAAGATCAAAAAGCAGGCGCTGTTTCATTCCGCTACCGCAATGGCGAACAAAAGAATGGAATTCCTATTGCCGATGCGATCGCTGAGATTAAAAAGGTTGTTGCCGAACGAACACAGGTGTAATTGATGAGCCATGAAATAAATGGTGTTGGTATGCCTGATAGCTGGCAACGTTTATGGGCGCCGCATCGTCTTGATTACTTGCGTGGTGAAAATAGACCATTAGATGGCAATGACATTCCATGCCCATTCTGCGCGATTCCAGAGATGAGCGATGAAGAAGGATTGATTGTTCACCGAGGTACAAACGCCTACGTTGTTATGAATCTTTATCCTTACAACCCAGGTCATCTGTTGGTGTGTGCATATCGCCACGTTGCGGATCTGACAGATTTAACGGAAGATGAACGCAATGAGATTTCGGCAATGACATCGCATGCAATGCAAACAATTCGTAAAGTTTCGGCTCCAGAGGGATTCAACTTGGGAATGAATCAAGGTGCGATTTCAGGTGCAGGAGTTGCCGCACATATTCATCAACACGTTGTACCTCGTTGGAGTGGGGATGCAAACTTCATGCCAATAATTGGAAAAACTAAGGTGCTTCCTCAGTTGTTACATTTAACGCGAGATGAGCTATCGGCTGCCTGGTAGTTAAATCTTTAATTCGTTGATATATGCGTAAACGATGTCAACACCGATTCCTCTTTCAATCCACAGCGGGATAGCGGGAAAAAGTAACCCTGCGGCAAAAGCTTGATCACCACTGGCTTGAACTAACTCGATGTACTCATCTCGAAACTCCTGAACCAGTGTTTGATGTTCTGGATCACTCATTCGCACTGTGGATGGACGTGTTGAATAATCAGTAATATTTAAATCGTTCAGAGATATCAGCGCTACTGGCAAGCCTTCTTCGTCATGCAGAACTAAATAAGGAGTCGCCATCGGAGAGAACACGCGGTTAGCAATCATCACAGCATCATCAAAGTCTGCTTCCAGCATTTCTAGGTGTGTTACGACAACCAATCGCGGAATCTGAAACTCATCAAGCTCAGCCCATTGTTCGATCGTCTGCTGATCCACACCGGCAGAAGGATTGATGGCAAAGATCGCAAGATCGCTGTCGCTGTGAACTGCTTGCGCCACCGTTGCCCCAAAGGCTTCGGCCACTTGCTCTGGCTCAGCGCTGGCATGACCATAGACATGAATTAGGCCTTTAGTGATTTGTGTTTGCACTGGGTCAGCCTACGATGGTCCTTGATGTTAAGTGCACGTTTGAAGCCAGCGGTCACCCGGGTAATTACCCCAGTGGCAGCCTTTGCTTTGCGCCGAGGACTTACCCCAAATGCAGTCACATGGATTGGCGCGACAGGGGTCGTCATCTGTTCGCTTTTTTTCTATCCGCGAGGCGATTTTTTTATTGGAACCCTAGCCATTTGCGTTTTGGCGCTGAGTGATCTTTTTGATGGAACGATGGCGCGCTTATCTAGTTCGGGTTCAAGTCGTTGGGGAGGGTTTTTAGACTCCACGATTGATCGGATTACCGATTCCGCCATTTTAATTGGTGTAACAATTTTCCTGATCAATGAAAATGATCAGCTCGCATATGTTGCTCTGGCAACGTTGGTAACTGGACTGCTTGTTCCTTACATTCGAGCAAAAGCGGAAAGCTTTGGGATTGCCTGCTCTGGCGGAATTGCAGAGCGAACCGAACGATTAATTATCTCTTTGGCCGCCATCGGGTTTGATGGCTTGGGAGTCCCTTATGTTCTCGCAATTGGAATGTGGTTACTGGCCATCCTTGGTTCATTCACTGTGTTGCAACGCATGCTGATCGTAAAGCGAGCGAGCAAAAATGAAGGATAATTTATCGGCATATGTATATTTTGCTGGCTGGCGAATTGTTAGATGGTTGCCTGAAAACACTGCATACAAACTGGCGTATCGAGTTTCTGACTTTTTGGTGAAACGAAATGGTAAGAGTGTTCAAAGATTGCGCTCTAATCTCGCAAGGACTCAACCGGGTATGACCACCTTGAATTTAGATCTCTTGGTGATCGAGGCTATGCGCTCGTATATGCGCTATTGGTGCGACACATTTAGATTGCCTGACTGGAGCGATGAGCGAATCATCCAGACGGTGACTGTTACTAATGAGCATTTATTAACCGATGCAATTGCAGCTAAAACAGGTGTCATAGTTGCCGTTCCTCATGCGGGAAATTGGGATCATGCCGGAGCATATTTTTGCGCTAAAGGCATTCGACTGGTGACCGTAGCCGAGCGCTTAAAACCTGAAAAGTTGTTTCTCAAGTTTCTGGCATACCGCCAAGCCATGGGTATGGAAGTACTGCCTTTGGATGGTCGAGTACTCAATACCTTGCAAGATCGACTCAATGAAGGCGCTTTAGTTGCACTGGTGTCAGATAGAGATCTTTCGCGCTCTGGCATCGAGATCGATTTCTTTGGCGGTAAAGCTCGTATGCCTGCAGGTCCTGCATTACTAGCTCTTCGAACTAAGGCACCGTTGATTACTGCTTTCGTTACCTACACGCATAACGGCGTGCATATTGAATTTCGAAATGTTGTTCTGCCCAGTGGGGGAGATGAAAGCAGCAAGGTAAAAGAAATTGTCCAGATGACAGCGCAATATTTTGAGGACGGCATTTCAAAAAATCCCCAAGACTGGCACATGTTGCAACGGATCTGGGTAGATGGCGATTTCAAGGAACGTGCATAGTGCTTAATCGCTCATTAAAGATTGGAATTGTTTGCCCGTACAGCTGGGATACACCAGGCGGAGTACAAAATCATATTCGCGATTTAGCGGAATTCTTAATCGCATCAGGTCATGAAGTTTCTGTTTTAGCTCCAGCGATTGATGAAACAAAATTACCGGATTATGTTGTTAATGCCGGCAAGCCAATCTCCATCCCGTACAACGGCGCAGTTGCGCGAGTTCTATTTGGTCCCGTTGCCTTTGCTCGTGTTCGCCAATGGATCTCGCAAGGTGATTTCGATTTATTGCACCTTCACGAACCAGCTATTCCTTCAATCTCGCTTTTGGCGTGCTGGGCCGCAGATGGGCCAATGGTCG
>JBIIZP010000116.1:0-3227 GCA_044346215.1 Candidatus Planktophila sp. | reverse complement strand
CGCGACAAGATTCGTATTGATGGTCGCGGTCTTCGCGATATTCGTGCGCTTTCTGCAGAGGTAGAAGTTATTCCTCGTGTACACGGTTCAGCAATATTTGAGCGCGGAGAGACTCAGATTCTTGGAATCACAACGCTTAACATGCTCAAGATGGAGCAACAGCTTGATACTTTGAATCCAGAAAATCACAAGCGTTACATGCACAACTACAACTTCCCACCATATTCAACTGGTGAAACAGGTCGTGTTGGTACACCAAAGCGCCGCGAAATCGGTCATGGTGCACTTGCTGAGCGTGCATTGATTCCAGTACTTCCAAGTCGCGAAGAGTTCCCGTACGCAATCCGTCAGGTTTCTGAAGCACTTGGTTCAAATGGTTCAACATCTATGGGTTCTGTATGTGCATCAACACTTGCACTATTTAACGCAGGTGTTCCGCTACGTGCACCAGTTGCAGGTATTGCAATGGGTCTGATATCTGATGATGTCGATGGCAAGGTTGAATACGTTGCTTTGACAGATATCTTGGGTGCAGAAGATGCATTCGGAGACATGGATTTCAAGGTTGCCGGCACTAAAGATTTTGTTACAGCTTTGCAGCTAGATACAAAGCTTGATGGAATTCCAGCATCAGTTCTTGCGGGCGCACTTTTGCAGGCAAAGGAAGCGCGTCTTGCGATTCTTGATGTCATGAATGAAGCAATCGATGCACCGGATGAGATGAGCCAATACGCTCCTCGAATCATCTCTGTAAAGATTCCAGTCGATCAGATCGGTGCGGTAATCGGGCCTAAGGGCAAGATCATCAACCAGATTCAAGATGAAACTGGCGCAGATATTTCAATTGAAGATGATGGAACAATTTACATCGGTGCAACCGATGGTCCGTCAGCTGAAGCTGCTCGCGCACAAATCAATGCAATTGCAAACCCACAGATGCCAGAAGTTGGCGAGCGTTACTTAGGTACCGTTGTGAAGCTTGCTGCATTTGGTGCATTCATTTCATTGATGCCAGGTAAAGATGGCTTGCTCCACGTATCTCAGATTCGCAAGATGCATGGCGGAAAGCGCATTGAAAACCTAGAAGAGGTAATGAAGGTTGGCGACAAGATCCAGGTTGAAATCGGCGAGATCGATCCGAAGGGCAAGCTTTCTTTGGTTCCTGTACTTGAAGATGGAACTACAGGTTCTGCTGAATAAATGAGCGTTCGTCGTTCAGTTTTACCTAGCGGTCTGCGTATCGTTACTGAAGAAGTGCCTTCGGTACGCAGCGCCGCGATCGGTATCTGGGTAAATATTGGTTCGCGTGATGAAACCCCGGCAGTTGCTGGGGCTTCTCACTTTCTAGAGCATTTACTGTTCAAGGGAACTAAGCGACGAAATGCATTAGAGATTTCATCCTCCATCGAATCTGTCGGTGGCGAGATGAACGCTTTCACAAGCAAGGAGTACACCTGCTTCTATGCGCGTGTAATTGATACCGATCTTCCTATGGCCATTGATGTTGTTTCAGATTTGATTACATCTTCTGTTGTTAGCGCCCTTGATGTAGATGCAGAGCGCAAGGTAGTTCTTGAAGAAATCGCAATGCGCGATGATGACCCCAGTGATTTAGTCCATGATCTCTACGCAGAAACCCATTATGGGGACACCCCATTGGGTCGGCCGATCTTGGGCACTATTGATTCAATCAATAACATGTCTCGCAATTCTGTCTTTAACTACTACAAGAAGCGTTACTTGCCGCAGGATTTAGTTGTAGCAGTTGCTGGAAACATCAAGCATAAAAAAGTCGTTGCGATGGTTGAAGCAGCACTTTCACAAGATGGCTTTCTTGATGTAACAGGTGCTCCAGTTATTCGACCAAACACTCCAATACGTAAGAGCCCGCAACAATCCGTTGGTCTGATTTCTCGTCCAACTGAGCAAGCACACATGTTTTATGGCATGGAGGGCGTAGCGCGCCACGATGATCGACGATTTGCGATGGGAATTTTGGCAGCTGCACTAGGCGGGGGAATGTCATCTCGATTGTTCCAAGAGATTCGTGAAAAGCGCGGCCTTGCCTACTCGGTCTATGCCTTTGCACAACAGTTCGCCGGAAGTGGTCAGATTGGATTTTATGCAGGATGTAACCCATCCAAGGCGATTGAAGTTGTAGAAATTATTCGTGAAGTTCTGGCCGATGTTGCAGATAATGGAATGTCATATGAAGAAATTGAGCGAGCCAAAGGCGCTGTCCGCGGCTCATTAGTTCTGAGCCAAGAGGACTCTGGTTCTCGCATGAGCCGAATAGGTAAAAATGAGATTGTTTACGGCCAAGTCATGGACTTTGATGAAATCCTGAAGGCAATCTCACGCGTAAATGCCTCAGACATCAAAGAAATTGCTAGCGCGTTTCTGACTAAAACGCCTACGCTAGCACTCGTTGGTCCATTCAAGTCAGAGTCAAAGTTTGAGAAGGTGTTAAGCAAATGATCAATGTTGCCGTCTTGGGCGCTCGTGGTCGAATGGGTTCAGAAGTTGTTAAGGCGGTTGAAGCTACCGATGGCTTAGCACTTGTTGCTGCATTAGACATGGGCGATTCACTAGAGCAGCTCAAGGGATCTGCAGCACATGTTGTCGTGGATTTCACTACACCAGATAGCGTTATGAACAATCTTGAATTTCTCATCAATAATGGAATCAACGTAGTTGTTGGAACAACCGGATTCGATGATGCCAAGCTCGCAATGGTCAAGGGTTGGTTGGCTCAGAACCCTTCAGTCGGCGTTCTGATTGCACCTAATTTTGCAATCGGTGCGGTGCTAATGATGGAGTTTGCAGAAAAAGCAGCCCGCTACTTTGAATCTGCTGAAATTATTGAACTGCATCACCCTGCAAAGATTGATGCACCTTCTGGCACAGCAGCCCGTACAGCAGAGTTAATGAGTGCTGCACGCAAAGAAGCAGGACTAGCTGCGATGCCTGATGCAACAACTACCGCACTAGATGGTGCTCGTGGTGCATCAGTTGCAGGCATTCCGGTGCATTCTGTTCGTGCACGTGGATTGGTAGCCCACCAAGAGGTTTTGTTTGGCGGCTTAGGGGAGACCTTAACTATTCGTCATGATTCAATTGATCGTGCAGGATTTATGCCAGGAGTTATTCTTGGCGTACGCAAAATTGTTAACACACCAGGCCTGACCCATGGCCTCGATAAATTCATGTAAGGAGCAATCAATGTC
>JBIIZP010000115.1:0-3250 GCA_044346215.1 Candidatus Planktophila sp. | reverse complement strand
GCACTTCCAGTAGGTAACGCTGGAAACATCACTGCGTATTGGAAGGGTTACAAGGAGTACAACAAGGATGGGCTTACAACAAAGCTACCGATGATGTACGGATTCCAAGCAGCAGGTGCAGCTCCGATTGTTAAAGGCAAGATTGTGAAAAACCCTGAAACAATCGCAACTGCAATTCGCATCGGAAATCCAGCGTCCTGGCAACAAGCAGTAGAAGCTCGCGATATGTCAGGTGGAGTTATTGATTCAGTAACTGATCGCGAAATCTTGGCTGCTTACCGCTTAATTGCAGCTAAAGAAGGAATCTTTGTAGAGCCATCATCTGCTGCTGGTCTTGCTGGTTTGCTCAAGTACAAGAAGGCGGGCAAATTGCCTAAGGACAAGACAATTGTTATTACTGTGACAGGACATGGATTGAAGGACATTCCTTACGCACTAGATGCAGCAAAGAAGCCGGTCGTTGTTCCAGTCAATGCAAAGATCGCAGCTAAAGCTTTGGGACTTGCTTAAAATGAAGCCAACTTTTAAAGCACAACCAATGCAGGTACAAGTTCCTGCAACCAGTGCCAATTTGGGACCAGGTTTCGATTGCCTTGGCTTAGCGCTAAACATGCATGATCGTTACATGGCACAAGTTATGGATGAAGCTGGCGTTGATATTGATGTCACTGGTGAAGGCGCGGATGCAGTCCCAACAACTGATAAAAATTTAGTAATAAAGGCGATGAACAAAGGTTTTGATTTCTTGGGCGGCCGTCCTCGCGGAATTGCACTACGACAGTTGAATGTAATTCCTCATGGTCGCGGCCTTGGTTCATCAGCTGCAGCAATTGTTGGTGGTTTAGCTCTTGCTCGCGCATTAGTTCTTGGTGGCAACGAACGCATGTCACATGAAGATATGTTGAACATCGCCAATGAAATGGAAGGCCATCCAGACAATGTTTCAGCAGCGATTTACGGCAGTGCAAATGTTGCTTGGCAAGAAAGCCAGCGCGGCAAAGTAATCGCACAATCATTAAATATTGAAGTTGATCCACGTATCAGCGCACTTGCTTTTGTTCCAGCAACAGAGTTTTCAACATCAAAGGCCCGCAAGATGTTGCCTGAATCAATTCCACATCAAGATGCGGTTCGAAACTCAATTAATACAGCGGTTTTAGTGCAAGCATTGCAACACCGCCCAGATCTGCTTTTGGGTGCTACTGAGGATTTCTTGCACCAGAGCTACCGCAGCGATGCGATGCCACAGAGCTTTGCTTTAATGACAAAACTTCGTAAAGCAGGCGTTGCCGCCTTTATTTCAGGGGCAGGTCCAACTGTTTTGGTTCTTCACTCCGGCGGGGATGCCGAAGCGGCTGAATTAGAACGGGCGGCAGGGGATAAGTTCCACATGATTCCGCTAGGCGTTTCTCGCACAGGAGTGACCGTCGTTACCGCTTAATTTTCCTTATTTTGCCGAATTCTGCCCAACCCTGCTAATCTTTGCTCGTCTGAACGGCTCATCTAGCAGCCAGTAACACATCAGATATCTTCACAAAAAGGTTCACAAAAACAAAAATCCAGGTTCTTTCGGGTTTATAGCCCAAAGCCAATAGCGAAAAGATATACATGACAACAGAAATTGAACCAGTTCGTTCAAACAGTCCAGAGCTTGCTGCAATGACCCTGCCAAAGTTGAAGACGGTAGCTACACAACTTGGTGTTGATGGCGCAGCAAAGATGAAGAAGGACGCACTCGTAGAGGCGATCGCTGATTTACAGGCGAAGAACCGCGAAGCTGCAAAGGCTGAACGCGAAGCACGTCGCGAAGCGCGTAACAACCGTAAGAAGGAATCAAAGCCTTCGAATAACACACAAGATTCAGATGATGACGGCGATGATGATTCAGTGCCGCAATCAAACAATGACCGTGGCGGGAACGACCGTAACGACCGTGGTGGTCGTTTTGACCGTAACGACCGTGGTCGTGGACGTGACCGCAACCGCGATCGCAACCGTGACCGTGCACCACGCGAAGAGCGCGATCCAGTAATTGGCGAAGATGATGTTCTCGTTCCAGTAGGTGGCTTGCTCGATATTCTCGAAAGCTATGCATTTATCCGCACAGGTGGATACCTGCCAGGACCAAACGATGTTTATGTTTCATTGCAGCAGGTTCGCAAGAACGGTCTGCGCAAGGGAGATGTTGTAACTGGCCAGGTTCGCCAACCTCGCGAAGGTGAAACTAAGCAGAAATTCAACGCATTAATCACCCTTGAAACAGTTAACGGAATGACTCCTGAAGAGGCACGTAACCGTGTTGAGTTCGGAAAGTTGACTCCGCTTTATCCTCAAGAGCGTTTGCGCCTTGAGACTGAGCCAAACATTCTTACAACTCGTGTTATCGATTTGATTGCACCAATTGGAAAGGGCCAGCGCGGTCTTATTGTTTCGCCTCCAAAGGCCGGTAAGACAATGGTTCTTCAATCAATTGCTAACGCGATCACAACAAATAACCCAGAGTGTCACTTGATGGTTGTTCTAGTTGATGAGCGTCCAGAGGAAGTTACAGATATGCAGCGCAGCGTTAAGGGTGAAGTTATTGCTTCAACTTTTGATCGCCCTGCAGATGACCACACAACAATTGCAGAGCTTGCAATCGAGCGCGCCAAGCGTTTGGTAGAACTAGGTCACGATGTAGTTGTTCTGCTTGACTCAATTACACGTCTTGGTCGCGCATACAACATTGCCGCACCTGCATCAGGCCGCATCCTGTCTGGTGGTGTTGATTCAGCTGCTCTATATCCACCAAAGAAGTTCTTCGGAGCTGCTCGTAATATTGAAGATGGTGGATCGCTAACGATTCTTGCAACAGCACTTGTTGATACAGGTTCTCGTATGGATGAAGTTATCTTCGAAGAGTTCAAGGGAACTGGAAACATGGAATTAATCCTTGATCGCCGCATGGCTGACAAGCGAATTTTCCCTGCAGTTAACGTTGTTGCTTCAGGTACACGTAAGGAAGAAATCCTTATGGGTTCAGAAGAGCTCAACATTGTGTGGAAGCTACGTCGCGTATTGCACGCACTTGAGCCACAAGCAGCACTTGAACTGCTACTCGAGAAGATGAAGGGCACTAAGTCAAACGTCGAGTTCTTGATGCAGATCCAGAAGACAACTTCGGGTCCAGACGACTCAAAGTAAGCGTAAATTTCTCAATTGTGGGCTTATCGCCTACCCTTGGGGTCTGTTAACCGTCCGTTTGGTTCAC
>JBIIZP010000114.1:0-3265 GCA_044346215.1 Candidatus Planktophila sp. | reverse complement strand
ATTTCGGAACATTAAGTATTGGTACCCCTGTTGGAACAACTCTTCAGTTAACCGTTACTGGCTTAAACTCTAGGACTTTGCGTAACACCAGAATCTCGGTAACAACCTCACGAAGAGGTTATGCCTCAGTTACCAATACTTTTACGAGCTGATTAAGAGATAAAGCAGGCTTTTATCTGGGCTTCAGCATCAGCGGAAGCAACAAAGAGAAGCTCGTCTCCAGCAGCAAAAACATCATGAGCTTTAGCTGTAATCACTCGACCATCACGAACGATCGCAGCTAGTGCTGCATTTTCTGGAAGCTCAATTTCTTCAACGGTTTTGCCGATACAGGCAGAGCCATCAGGCAATGTAAGTTCGACAAGGTTTGCTTGACCTTTTCTAAATGAGAACAAGCGGACTACATCGCCGACACTTACCGCCTCTTCAACCAGGGCAGCGATAATTCGTGGTGTTGATACCGCAACATCGACACCCCATGAGGAATCAAATAGCCATTCATTCTTTGGATGATTGATTCGCGCAACTACACGTGGGACGCCATATTCAGTTTTACCCAAAAGCGAAGTCACAAGATTTGCTTTGTCATCTCCAGTAGCGGCAACTAAAACCTGGCAGTTATTCAGATGAGCATTATCAAGCGAAGTGATTTCGCAAGCATCGGCCATGAGCCATTCTGCATCCGGAACGCTCTCTAGCTTCAAAGCTTTAGGGTCCTTGTCAATCAAGAGAACTTGATGACCATTATCCAAAAGTTCACGAGCAATGGCTCGTCCCACATTTCCAGCTCCTGCAATTGCAATTCTCATTAACGTTCACCTTCTGGGCTACTTGCAAGAATTTCTTCAGTACGTGCAACATCAGTATCTGAAACCATTACATGGATTAAATCGCCTTGCTGCAAAACTGTGTGCTCATCCGGGATTAAACCTTCGCCTAGACGAGTAATAAATGCCACGCGAGCAGGTGTCATTTCATCAATAAGAAGTATGGGGCGGCCATACCAATCATCCTGCGGATGAACTTCGCACAATTGCACCATTCCTGTGGCATCTCGCCATTCAGATCTGGAACCCTCGGGAGCTAGGCGACGCAAAATTTGATCTGTAGCCCATAAAACTGTTGCTACTGTTGGGATGCCTAGACGTTGGTAAATTTCAGCACGGCCTGGATCATAGATTCGCGCAACAACATTGTGAACACCGTAGGTTTCGCGAGCAACACGAGCGGCCAAAATATTTGAGTTGTCACCGTTACTAACGGCTGCAAATGCATCTGCTTCTTGAATGCCAGCTTCTAGGAGTGTGTCTCTATCAAAACCAACTCCAGTGACAGTGCGTCCCTTGAAGTTGGGACCTAAACGGCGGAAAGCTTCGCGGGCTTGGTCAATGACTGAAACGGTATGTCCAGCGGCTTCGAGTTCGATGGCTAGTGATGAACCAACTCGACCGCAACCCATGATTACTACGTGCACAGGAAGTAACTTACACCCATAAACTTCCCCCTATGGCATCAAACAAGAGTTCAGCGCTAAAAGCTGGAGATTTGATCGATGTCACTATTGAAAAAGTCGCGCACGGGGGACATTTCATCACCCGCCATAACGGGGCAGTTATTTTTGTGCGGCACGCTATTCCTGGCGAGCAGTGCACTATCGAAGTTACGAGCACCGGTTCCTCCTTTAACCGCGCCGATGTTGTTTCAGTCACGCAACCATCCGAGTTCAGAGTTGCTCCGCCATGTCAGTTCGCACATCGCTTGGGGTGTGGAGGCTGCGACTTTCAACATATAGCTCCGGCACATCAAAGAACGCTTAAGTCTGATGTCATCACCGAGCAATTTTCTAGGATTGCAAAGAAAGAAATCCGCGTTGAAGTAGAAGCGGTGGGAGATTCGATTGGATGGCGCACACGCGCAATCGCAACAACAAATCGAAATGGGAAATTAGGTTTTTATAAATCTCGATCGCATTCAATCGCCCCAGTAGATGATTGCATCATTTGTGTAAAGGGTATGAACTTTTCCGAAATCGCAGCACGCCCGCTGAAAGGCGATGTTCGAGTTGAGATAAGTGCTTCAAGTTCAGGTGAACGAACCATCGCCTTAGCTCCAACACGCGGTGAAGAGAAAGCCAGAATTACAGAAGGGCAACCAATTTTGCATGAAGTTGTTCATGAAAAAACTCTTGAAGTTAGTCAGGATTCATTTTGGCAGAGCCATGTAAGGGCACCAGAAGTGTTAACTGATGCTGTCCTTGATTTTGCACAATTGAAGATAGGAGAACATGTTCTAGATTTATATGGTGGCGTTGGACTTTTTACTGCAGCAATATTAGAAGTAGTCGGCGCTGACGGACACATTGATCTCATCGAAGGTAGCAAAGTTGCAACAGAGGATGCTCGAAGAAATTTTGCAACAGCAAAAAATGTAACTGTTGCTACCGGGGATGTTGCTAAGCTTTTGCCACGAGTCACATCGGCAGATGTTGTAGTTTTAGATCCACCACGTGAAGGCGCTGGCCGAGATGTGATTGCGCAGATAACTGCGCTGAATCCTCGAGCAATTGTCTATGTGGCATGTGACCCAGCTGCCCTTGCCAGAGATACCGCCTATCTTGAAGATCACAGTTATACATTGACGAAATTGCGTGCTTTTGATCTCTTTCCTATGACACATCACATTGAATGTGTTGCCCTGTATGAGCGTGCTGAGGTATCTTGAGCGCTGGTTAAGCGCATCGACGAAAGGCAGATAATGAGTAAAAACTCTTTCAACGCAAGGAAGAATCTAGAAGTTGCGGGTAAGAGTTTCGAGATATTTGATATTTCGCAGATCGACGGTGCCGCCACCCTTCCTTATAGCCTGAAGGTTTTGCTCGAGAATTTATTGCGCACCGAGGATGGTGCCAACATCACAGCTGAGCACATCAAATCTCTTGCCGCTTGGGATCCAGCGATCGAGCCAGATACTGAAATTCAATTCACGCCAGCTCGAGTGATCATGCAGGATTTCACAGGCGTTCCATGTGTTGTAGATCTAGCAACAATGCGTGAAGCAATCGTGGACCTTGGGGGAGATCCATCAAAGGTAAATCCTCTGGCACCTGCCGAATTAGTTATTGATCACTCAGTCATCGCAGATAAGTTTGGAACCAAGGACTCTTTCGAACAAAACACTGACATTGAATACGAGCGCAATCAGGAGCGTTACCGTTTCTTGCGTTGGGGTCAAACCGCCTTTGATGAGTTCAAGGTTGTTCCACCTG
>JBIIZP010000113.1:0-3273 GCA_044346215.1 Candidatus Planktophila sp. | reverse complement strand
ACTTACGACCTTTGCGCTTTGGTTGGTTACGTGGACCACGACCATTTGCAACAGCCACAGACCCGGTTGAAACGTTAGAACTAGTAGTTGCTGCAGAACCACGTGCCTCTACTCGCTTAGCAAGAGCCTGCATTGCTGGCTCTTTCTCACGTAGTTGAGCCAAAATTGCTGGAGCAATAAAGATCGAAGAGTAAGTACCGACAATCAAGCCAATGAACAATGAAAGCGATAAGTCTTTAAGCGTTCCTGCGCCAAGTAACCCTGCACCTACAAACAAGATCGCAGCCACTGGAAGAATTGCGACGATAGAAGTATTTGCAGAGCGGACAATTGTCTGGTTAACAGCAAGATTGACAGCTTGTGAATACGTCTTAGTAGACACCGCTGAAATGGATTTCGTATTATCTCGAACCCTGTCGAATACCACCACCGTGTCATACAGGGAGTAGCCCAGAATCGTTAAGAACCCAATTACGGTAGCCGGAGTTACATCAAATCCAACCAGTGCATAGATTCCAACGGTAATGAACACATCGTGCATAACCGCAACAATCGCCGCGATTGCCATCTTCGGTTCTAGGGCCATTGCTAGATAAATCATTACAACAAGCAAAAATCCGAAGAGACCGTAAAGTGCTTTGCGAGTGATCTCTTTACCCCAAGAAGGCCCAATGATCTGGACATCAATTGATGCGACACTAACTGAAAACTTAGCCGCTAAAGCATCTTGAACGGCGTTGTTGAGTGCGGGCTCTAGAGCTTGTGTTTGAACACGGACCTTGTCATCGCCAACAAGTTGCACAATTGCTTCGCCAGGAACTCCGGCTTCAGCTACTGCTTCTCGTGCTTGAGAGATTGAAGGGCTGGGTGTGTTCACCGTAAATGAAGAGCCACCCTTGAATTCAATTCCTAGAGTCAGGCCTTGAATCGCTAACGCTCCGATTGACAGGAGAACGAAGAAACCAGAAAGACCGTACCAACGACGTCGTCGACCAATGAAATTTACAGAAGTTTCTCCACGATAGAGACGTCCACCTAAACCTGAAAACTTTGACACTTTATGCCTCCTTCGCAATGACTAGACCCAAACTCTTGGGTGAAAAACCTGAGAGAGGATGACCTGAGTTGAAGAAATTCACTCGAGAAATCAAGACAAGTGCTGGCTTGGTGAAGAGGAAGATAATGATCAAGTCGATGATGGTTGTAAGTCCCAAAGTAAATGCGAAACCGCGAACACCACCAACAGAGAAGATGTACAGGAGAACGGCTGCGATCAAAGACACAAAGTCTGCGATCAAAATTGTGCGACGTGCACGTACCCAGCCCGTTTCGGCCGCAGTTCGCAAGGACCTGCCTTCTCGCATCTCATCCTTTACGCGTTCAAAGTAAACAATAAATGAGTCTGCCGTAACACCAATAGCGGTGATCGCACCAGCGATACCAGCCAAAGTAAGGGTGAAACCAATCCAGTTACCCATCAGCAGGATCAGCGTATAGAGCATCACTGCTGCTACTGCCAATGAACCCACAGTCACAAGTCCTAATGCTCGGTAGTACAAGAGTGTGAAAATAACTACTAGTAACATACCCAAACCTGCTGCTAACACACCGGCGTTGAGTTGATCAGCGCCAAGTGTTGGAGAAACTTGCTGTACCTCTCCGCGGTCAAATGCCAGTGGAAGTGCTCCGTACTTCAAAACATTTGCCAGATCCTGCGCTTCAAGTTGCGTAAAGCTACCTGTAATTTGTGCATTACCTGAAGGAATAGCTTCATTAATTCTAGGTGAAGAAACAACTAGGCCATCAAGAACGATTGCAACTTGATTTGTAGGTTCAGGTAATGATGTAACTCTTGCCGTCAAAGCACCGAATGCAGAAGTTCCCTCGTTATCAAATGTGAGACTTACAAACCAAGCGCTGCCTGCTTGAGTATCCAATCCAGCTGACGCCTTAGAAATCTGACGTCCTAAAACTTCTGCAGGTGCCAAAATGTATTTAGTTCCACCGGCGCGATCACAGGTCACCAATACTGTAGCTGCATCATCTGCACCGGTTCCCTGAAGGCTTTCAGGCTTGGTGCAATCAAGGGTTGCAAACTTTGCATTGTCTTCCGCGCTCACACCTGCTGCAGGTGTTGCTGCGGCATCGGCAGTTGTTGGGATACCTGAACCAGATGCAAGCACCTGGCGGAAACGAAGTTCGGCTGTCTGACCTACCAAATCAACAACACGACGACCCGTATCTCCTGGAACTGAAATAACAATTTGACGGTTAGTGCCACTGCCTTGGGCGGTTACTTCTGATTCAACAACACCAAGTGAGTCAACGCGTTGGCGAATAATTGAAACCGCCTGATCGATTGCCTCGCTTGTAACACTGCCCTCTTCACCCGGAGCAATTCGAGGTTGCAGAGTGACCGATGTTCCGCCACGTAAATCCAGACCTAACTGCAGACTCTTGGAATCTTGAAGGAAAACTAGGCTCACCATCGATATGAGAATGAGGCCCAGAATCGCCAAAGTTCGCCCAGGACGGGAGGTGGTTTTTATTGGTTTCGTTGTTGTAGACATAGGGGCAGAGTCTAGAGGTCAGATGCGGGTAAGTCGAAAAGCGTGGAGATTTCAGCAGGTGGGGTTCGACCTATATGACGCCAACCTTGAGGGGTAGCCACCCGTCCACGCGGAGTTCTGGCCATAAAGCCATTGCGAACTAAGAACGGCTCTGCAACTGATTCAACGGTTTCAGTCTCCTCACCCACCGCAATTGCCAAGGTAGAAAGTCCCACTGGGCCACCATTAAAACGTTCGATTAAAGCTACTAATACCGCACGATCTAATCGATCAAGTCCAAGTTGATCAACCTCGTACATCTCTAATGCCGCTCTGGCTTGGCTCATGGAAATGGTTGAGGCACCTTGTACTTGGGCGTAATCTCGAACGCGACGTAAAAGTCGATTGGCGATTCGAGGCGTTCCCCGAGATCTACCTGCAACTTCGATAACTGCATCCTTATCAATTGAAATCTTTAGCAGTTCCGAGCTACGTGAAATTACATGCGCGATATCTTTTTCCTCATAAAAATCCAAGTGCGCCGTGAAACCAAAACGATCTCTCAATGGACTTGGTAAAAGTCCCGCACGAGTAGTCGCACCAACCAAGGTGAAATGTGGAAGTTGCAATGGGATAGCAGTTGCGCCAGGACCCTTTCCAACGATTACATCTACTCGAAAGTCTTCCATCGCCAAATACAAAAGCTCTTCGGCTGGACGAGGCA
>JBIIZP010000112.1:0-3279 GCA_044346215.1 Candidatus Planktophila sp. | reverse complement strand
TAGTTATTGGTGGGGGAATCGGTGTCGGTGTTCGAGCACTAGTTGATGGTGCCGCTCTGGCAGATCAAGCAGATTCCTTGCTGATTCTTTTAGCCGCTGGCGGTTATCTCACTGCAGCACTTCTTTCAGGGCGTTTAGATAAGTATGAGATCGGACCTGTGGCTCATGAAAAGGCTGCAGCTTCATTTAAACAAGGATTTATTGATATGCGAGAAGGAGTTGATTTCCTACGCAAAAATACTGATACAGCTCGCGGAATTGCTGCCACCGCAGTTCATCGTGGTGGTTTAACTGCTTTAACTTTGACTGCGTTGCTGTTGGAGCGCAATACATTCAATGATCCAACACGTCCAGAAGATGGTTTGCAAGGTTTTGGAATCGCATTAACTATTGCCGGAATAGGTGTTTTCTTAGGCGCTTTCTTGGCCCCTTACGGTGTTGCACGTTTTGGTCGTCATCGCTGGATTAAGTTTGCTATGTATGCAAGTGCATTTTCACCAATCTTTTTAGCAATTTGGCAGACTGAAGTTGCTTTAGCGGTTACCGCCTTTTTAACAGCTTTTTGCGGTCAGAATATTAAAGTGACAAATGATGCGTTGGTGCAATCAAAGATTGATGATTACTACCGTGGTCGTGTTTTTGCAGTTTATGACGTTGTAGTAAATAGCGCGATTGTTAGCGGTGGATTGATTGCAGCCTTATTGCTTCCTGTATCTGGTGTTACCGCCAAGGTCCCACTATTTGTAATGGCTGCCTATTTACTAGTTGCTGTCGTAGTTTTGCGACCAAGCAAATTTAAAGCTATCTGCTAGCCCACCAATTAAGAAGCGCCTTCGTTGCGGCTTCTTTGCCAATTGGTCCTTGTTCAAGTCGTAGCTCCATTAAGAAATCCATCGCTTGGCCAACTTCACGTGAAGGTTTCAACTTTAAAATTTGCATAACTTGTTCGCCATCTAGATCTGGACGGATCCTTGATAGCTCTTCTTGTTCCATCAAGACAGCAATTCGCGCTTCTAAGGAATCATAGGTTGCTGATAAACGGGCAGCCTTTGTTTTATTTCTTGTGGTGCAGTCTGCACGCGTTAAAACATGTAAATGTGTAATGAAATCGCCTGCATCTCGAACATAGCGACGCACAGCAGAATCAGTCCATTCTCCCTCGCCATAGCCATGGAAACGAAGGTGGAGCATTGTTAATAGCTCAACCGCTTCAATGGTGTCATTATCGAAACGAAGTGCTTGCAAGCGCTTTTTTGCAAGGCGTGCACCCACAACCTCATGGTGGTGGAAGGAAACGCCTCCGCCTTCAATAAAAGCTCTAGTTTTTGGCTTTCCAATATCGTGCAACAGCGCAGCAATGCGAATCACAAGGTTTGGTCCACCAAGACGTTGTTCCAGTTCGATCGCTTGCTCTAGCACTGTAATTGAGTGCTCGTAGACATCTTTATGGTGATGGTGTTCATCAACTTCTAGACGCAGTTTTGGAATTTCAGGTAAAACAATATCTGCAAGACCAGTATCAACAAGAATTGTTATTCCGATGCGTGGATTTGCCGACATCATTATTTTTACAAATTCATCACGCACACGCTCTGCTGAAATAATGGAAATTCTATGCGCTATATCTTTCATAGAAGTCAGAACTTCAGGTGCGATTTCAAATTCTAATTGACTTGCAAAACGAGCAGCACGCATCATTCGTAAAGGATCATCACTGAAAGAATCTTCGGGACGCACTGGTGTGCGCAAAATTTTTGCAGCTAAATCTTGTAAGCCGTTAAATGGATCAATGAATTCCGGTTTTTCTCCGGTTAATTCAAGTGCCATTGAATTAACAGTGAAATCGCGTCGAGATAAATCACCATGGATTGAATCACCGTATTCAACTTCGGGTTTACGAGATTCTGGATCGTATTGTTCTGTTCGATATGTAGTTACTTCAACGGTTGTGTCACCACGTTTTCCCGCAACAGTTCCAAAAGCAATTCCTGTATCCCAGACATTGTCAGCCCATGATTGCAAAATCTTTTTTGTTTCTACAGGGTGCGCATTTGTTGTAAAATCTAAATCATTACCTAGTCGACCTAAGATCGCATCGCGCACTGGTCCACCAACTAATGCCAAGGTAAAACCTTGCGCCTTGAAGGCCAGGGCAAGGGAGCTGGCCAGCGGTGCCCGTTCAATTAATGAACGGATCGCTAACTCTCCTGCTGCGCCTAATGCGTTACTCACAATAAGTAAGATTAAAGCACTATCCTTACTTCATGATCCCGGCACCTGGTGCGGGCAGCGAAGGCACGAAGAAAAAACGGAAACGTAAGCGTTCCGGTAACCGCGGCCCACAACCACAGACTCAATCGGCTCCCAATAAGAGTCCTCAAGTAAAGCGCCCGTATGCAAAGCGCGTCGACGAGGTCAGTGCTGGCGGTTTAGTTGTGGATACAACAGGTACTAAAGGTTTATTGATCGGTCGATACGACACTAAAGATGCAACTAGAAAACGTATTTTGTGGTCGCTGCCTAAGGGGCATATTGAAGAAGGAGAAACCCCCGAACAAGCTGCAATTCGTGAGGTGGCTGAAGAAACCGGCATTACCTCCAGTATTACCAAATCATTAGGTGTGATCGATTTCTGGTTTATGGCTGGCGGAAAGAGAATTCACAAAACTGTCCATCATTTTATGTTTACTGAAATTGGTGGGGTTTTGGCTGCGCAGGAAAGTGAAGTTGATGAAGTTTCATGGTTTCCGTTAGAGGAAATTGTTAATCGACTTGCATACCCTGATGAAAAGAAGCTGATTGCTCGCAGTGCGGAGATCACTCCATGAAAAAATTAGTTTTTATTGTTGTTTCAACTTTCTTATTGTTGATGATGCCACAAGCAACTGCAGCCAATACTTTTATTCGAATTACGGCTCCTGTGCACCAGACATTTACTGGAGAGTTTCGTAATGATGATTTAGCCCAATCACTTACTCCTTCTGGTGAATTAGGCTTAAAGGTTTATCGACCCATTGCAAAAAATCGAACTTGGGTTATAGATCCGGCACTAGTCGATGAAGTAATTCTGATGAGCAATGAATACGCTTTAGCAACTGATGCCGAACCGGCTGGAAAAGAGATCGCAATTGCGTGGTTGGCGGAATTAAAGCGAGTAACCGCCGGAAATGAAGTTGTTGCACTTGCTTATGGAAATCCAGATATTGCACTTGCTAAACGTTTAGCGCCGAGTGAGTTGCGCTCCTACTTTGTTTATGGGCAAGAACGATTGCAGTTAGC
>JBIIZP010000018.1:0-11049 GCA_044346215.1 Candidatus Planktophila sp. | reverse complement strand
AATGCTGGTGGGCGAGTAGTTCAAGAGACTCGTCACTTCCAAGAGGACACAGGACTTACTCGTTCTGGCCGTTCAAAGGAACAAGCCGAGGATTACCGTTATTTCCCTGAACCAGATCTAGTACCAGTTGCACCTGATGCTGCCTGGATTGAAGAGCTACGTGCAACTTTGCCAGAGCGACCATCGATTCGTCGTAAGCGTTTGCAAGAGGCATGGGCAGTTCCTGAAAAGGAAATGGCTGCAATGATCAATGCTGATGTTCTAGATATTGTCGAAGCAACAGTTTTGTTAGGTTCAGATCCAACGAAAGCTCGCAGTTGGTGGCTGGGTGAGATCTCTCGAATTGCAAACGATAAAGATATTGCCATCGCAGATTTAGCAATTACTCCACAAGATGTAGCAGAGATCGTGGCCCTTGTTAATGCAGGGGAGCTAACAGACAAACTTGCTCGCCAAGTTGTTGAAGGTGTGATCGCTGGAGAAGGAAAGCCTTCTGAAGTTGTTGCAAAGCGTGGAATCAAAGTTGTTAACGATGATGGTGCATTGATGGCAGCAATTGAAAAGGTGTGCGCTGAACAAGCAGAAACTGCTGAAAAAGTTCGCAATGGACACTTGCCTGCAGCTGGAGCATTAATTGGTGCGGTCATGAAAGAGACAAAGGGCCAAGCAGATGCTGCTCGAGTTCGAGAGCTTCTACTTGGCCACTTAGGTCAAGCGACTAGTTAGTGAAGGCCAGCGCCTTCTGTTTCAACAAGTGAATCTTTACCAACATTGATAAAGAAGAACAACACGATCGCGCCAACAAATAGCAACCCAGCGCTGAACTTAAATGCCACTGTAAAGCCATGAGTCATAGCAAATGGCATTAACTTCTCACCTAATTGAGCATTTGCTGTTGCATATGTAGTCGTTGCTGTTGCGGCAACGGTGTTAAGAAGTGCCACACCCAGTGAACCGCCTACTTGCTGGCTGGTATTGAGCATGGCGCTTGCAACGCCAGTATCATGGTTTGAAACTCCATGTAGCGATGTAGAAGTTAGCGGAATGAATACCAAAGCCATTCCGCTAGACATAATCAAAAGTGCGGGTAGAACATGTGTTGAATAAGAAGTTTCTGGGGTAATTCGAGCAATCATCAACATTCCGACACTTGCGGCAATTAATCCTGGAACCATCAAAGCTCGCGGACCAAACTTTGGCAGCAGTTGAGATGCAACTCCGGCAAAGACAATGATTCCAAAAGTAAATGGTAAGAACGCAAAGCCAGAACGCAATGGTGTGTAACCAAGAACTACCTGTAGGTATAGACCCAAGAATAAAAACATTGAGAATAATCCGGCGCCAACAACCAGGGATCCAAGGTATGAACCACCGCGATTTCGATCTGTAACAACGCGCAGTGGCATCAATGGGTTCTTAACACGCTTCTCGATAAGTACAAAAGTTCCTAGTAGGAATATCGATGCCATTAAGAAACCAATAGTTAAGGTGTCACTCCATCCGCTGACAGCCGCCTCGTGGAATCCATAAGTTAATGCGAATAATCCTGCTGTCGCTGCGAATACACCAGGGATGTCATAAGAGTTATCACCTTGAGCCTTAGATTCCTTGACGAACTTAATGGCAAGGATTGCAGCAAAGATTGCAATAGGAGTGTTCACACCTAAGCACCAACGCCATGAGAAGTACTCAGTTAATGCTCCACCCAGAATCAAACCGATCGCTGCTCCGCCTCCGGAGATCGCACCGATTACACCAAATGCTTTTGCGCGTTCTTTTGGAACTGTAAAAGTTACTGAGATAATTGCCAAAGCTGCCGGTGCGAGCAGAGCAGCAAAGACACCCTGAAGTGCGCGTGATGCATAAAGCATTCCCTCATTTGATGCGACTCCACCAAGGGCTGATGCTGCGGCAAATCCGGCTAAGCCAATTAAAAAAATCTTCTTGCGTCCCATGTAGTCGCCAATGCGACCACCCAAAAGCAGTAGCGAGCCAAATGCCAATGTGTAGGCGGTAATCACCCATTGCTGATTAGCATCTGAGATTCCCAATTCAACCTTTGCGCTGGGGATCGCAATGTTCATGATTGAGCTATCTAGAACAATCATTAACTGTGCAATTGCGACGACGAACAAGGTTCGCCATCTTGTTGGATCTAGGGTTTGAGCAGGTGCGGATTGTGACACGTTAAAGCTCCAATTATTCGACTGATAAATGAGTTATCAAGAGGGTAGAATTCTCTCATGCCTAACATGAAGCCGCGTTCCCATGTCGTTACTGATGGAATGGAAAGAGCCCCACAACGAGGAATGTTGCGAGCAGTGGGTATGGGTGATGAAGATTGGGTGAAACCGCAGATTGGTATCGCATCCTCATGGAATGAAATCACACCGTGCAATATGTCACTCGATCGTTTAGCGAAAGCTTCTAAAGAAGGCGTCCTTGCTGCAGGTGGATTTCCTATGCAGTTCGGAACCATCTCAGTCTCTGATGGAATTTCTATGGGTCATGAAGGAATGCATTTCTCATTAGTTTCTCGAGAGATCATCGCAGATTCAGTTGAGACAGTAATGAATGCAGAACGATTTGATGGAATGGTTACTTTTGCAGGGTGTGATAAATCACTTCCTGGAATGATGATGGCTGCAGCGCGTCTAGATGTTGCAAGTGTTTTTGTATATGCAGGTTCAACTTTGCCAGGTCAAGTAGATGGAAAAGATGTAACTATCATTGACGCTTTTGAAGCCGTAGGTGCATGTGCGCGCGGCCTGATTACAAAAGAGCGAGTAGACCAAATTGAACGTGCGATCTGTCCAGGTGAAGGCGCTTGCGGTGGAATGTACACAGCAAACACCATGGCAGCCATTGGCGAAGCATTAGGACTTTCATTGCCAGGATCTGCAGCACCTCCGGCGGTTGATCGCAGGCGTGATACTTATGCCATTAAATCTGGAGAAGCCGTTGTTAACTTAATTCGTTTGGGCATTACCACCAGAATGATTTTGACAAAGAAAGCCTTTGAAAATGCAATCACAATTTTGATGGCGCTAGGTGGTTCTACAAACGCGGTTCTTCACCTTTTAGCTATTGCACACGAGGCCGAAGTTGATTTAACCCTAGAAGACTTCAATCGAATTGGCGCAAAAGTTCCACTTCTCGGTGATTTAAAACCTTTTGGAAAGTTTGTGATGACAGATCTAGATCGAGTTGGCGGAATCCCAGTGGTTCTAAAGATTCTGTTGGATGCGGGCTATTTACACGGTGACACCTTGACCGTTACTGGAAAAACAATGGCTGAAAACTTAGCCGACATCAACCCACCTTTCCCAGATGGCGTTGTTGTTCACCCAGCAGATCGTCCATTATCTAAAGATGTCGGAATCACCATTCTTGGTGGATCACTTGCACCAGAAGGAGCTGTTTGTAAAACCGCTGGAATCGGAATTGATTCTTTCGAAGGTCCTGCACGAGTATTTGAACGCGAACAAGCCGCGATGGATGCGGTTGAAAATGGAACAGTTAAAGCTGGCGATGTAGTTGTGATTCGTTATGAAGGACCAAAGGGTGGACCTGGAATGCGCGAGATGCTCATGGTGACAGGAGCAATCAAAGGCGCAGGTCTTGGCAAAACAACATTGCTATTAACTGATGGACGTTTTTCTGGTGGATCAACTGGATTGTGCGTCGGACATATTTCGCCAGAAGCCGTTGATGCTGGGCCAATTGCCTTCATTAAAGATGGCGACATTGTGCGAATCGATACAGTAAAGCGAACTCTTGATCTATTGGTAGATCCAGCCGAGCTAGATGCTCGCAAAATCGGTTGGGAACCTTTGAGACACAAGTACACCCGTGGAGTTCTTGCTAAGTTCTCAAAACTTGTTGGCTCAGCATCTAAGGGTGCGGTCTGCGAGTAGTTTTCTCACCTCTGGCCCAATATTCCAAAATGTGAGATCTACATCTCAACCCTTGACCTTGAGCCTGCTTCATTGGAGAATAAGCGCATGAGCACAACATTTGTGGTGGTGATTTAAAGGCGCGTGATCGGTATTTGATCATGCGCCACCCTCAGTTATCTGGGGGTTTTTTCATTTAGAGATTTGAAAGGAGATGGATATGAGCAAGAAGATGAGTGGAGCTAAATCACTCGTGCAATCTTTGGAGTCTGCCGGCGTCGATGTGATGTTTGGAATTCCAGGTGGTGCAATTCTTCCTGCCTACGATCCAATCTTTGATAGCAGTATCCGCCACATCTTGGTTCGCCACGAACAAGGTGCCGGACATGCAGCAACTGGTTATGCGCAAGTAACAGGTCGTGTTGGAGTTTGTATTGCCACATCTGGCCCTGGTGCCACAAATCTTGTTACACCGCTTGCTGATGCTGCAATGGATTCAGTTCCAATGGTTGCAATCACAGGTCAAGTGCCATCAGCTGCAATTGGAACGGACGCGTTTCAAGAGGCAGATATTCGCGGCATAACAATGCCGTTTACCAAGCACAATTACTTGATTACTGACCCACAAGATATTCCACGTGCGATTGCAGAAGCTTTTTATATCGCTTCTTCTGGTCGTCCAGGACCAGTCCTTGTTGACATCGCCAAGGATGCATTGCAAAAGGAAACTGATTTTGTGTGGCCAAAGGATTTATCGTTACCCGGCTACCACCCACAAATCGAGCCAACCAGCCAGGCAATCAAAGATGCTGCAGCATTGATCGCTTCATCATCAAAGCCGGTTTTCTACGTTGGTGGTGGAGTAATCAAGGCAAATGCTTCGAAAGAGTTAATGCAACTTGCTGAATTAGTGGGTGCACCTGTTGTAACAACTTTGATGGCGTTGGGATCTTTCCCAGACAGTCATCCTCAGCACTATGGCATGCCCGGAATGCACGGCACTGTTGGAGCGGTTACCGCATTACAGAAAGCAGATTTACTAATCACATTGGGTGCGCGATTTGATGATCGTGTAACAGGAAAGCTTTCAACTTTTGCAGTCAATGCAAAGGTTATTCACGCTGATATCGACCCTGCTGAAATCGGAAAGAATCGTTTTGCAGATGTTCCTGTAGTAGGCGATCTGAAGCACACAATTGCAGCCCTTGTCCCTGCGGTAAAGGCTGAATTTGCAAAGGGCCGCGCAGATCTTGCGCCATGGCTTGCTTCAATGAACAAGTTGCGCGCTACTTATCCACTTGGTTATGACACACCAAAAGATGGTTCGCTATCTCCACAATATGTAATTGAACGCATCAGTGCATTAACTGGTCCAGAAGCAATTTATGTTGCTGGAGTAGGTCAACACCAAATGTGGGCTGCGCAATTTGTTAAGTATGAAAATCCACGCACCTGGCTCAACTCTGGTGGTTTAGGAACAATGGGCTACGCGGTTCCTGCGGCAATGGGTGCAAAAGTTGGCGCACCAAATACCACTGTATGGGCCATTGACGGCGATGGATGTTTCCAGATGACAAATCAAGAATTGGTCACCTGCGCGTTGAACAATATTCCGATCAAGGTCGCAATTATTAACAATGAATCTCTTGGAATGGTTCGCCAATGGCAGACCTTGTTCTATGAGGGCCGATACTCAAACACCAGTTTGGAGTCAAAGAGAGTTCCAGATTTCGTGAAACTAGCTGATGCCATGGGTTGCGTTGGATTAACGTGCGACCGACCAGAAGATGTCGATGCGGTTATCAAACTTGCTAATTCGATTAATGACCAACCAGTTGTTGTTGATTTTCGGGTATTCAAAGATGCCATGGTGTGGCCAATGGTTGCTGCGGGCACTTCAAATGATGACATTAAAATTGCGCGTGAAATGGCGCCCGACTGGGATTCACAGGAGCTCTAATGAGTACTCATACGCTTTCAGTTCTGGTTGAAAACTCACCAGGTGTACTCGCTCGCGTTGCTGGTCTTTTTTCGCGACGCGCATACAACATCGACTCTCTGGCTGTAGGTCCAACTGAAAATCCTAATATTTCAAGAATGACTATTGTCATCAATGTCGAAAGCCACTCATTGGAACAAGTGATTCGCCAGTTAGATAAATTAGTCAACGTTATTCATATCGCTGAACTAAAGCTTGATGATTCAGTCCAGGCTGAACTTCTATTGGTAAAGATTTCGGCAACATCGAAAAATCGATTCGATGTTGATGCCGTATTAGAGACTTATGGAGCAACAATCGTTGATGAGGATTCAGAATCCTTGACCCTTGAAGCCACGGGTGATGCCGCCAAAATTAGTGACCTACTCAACGCGCTAGAGCGATTTGGCATTCGCGAACTGGCTCAATCAGGCTTGGTGGCGATCGAACGTGGCAGTGGTTCTCTGGCAGACCGTACCCTTAGCACTCAAAGTATTCCTACCGCTGAAAGCGGTCAGGCTGATTACCAAAACTAAAACCAACCTAGGCACACACTACAAAGGACGATGAGGAGAAATACCGTGGCAGCAACGATGTATCACGAAGAGGATGCTGATCTATCGATCATCCAAGGTCGCAAAGTCGCGATCATCGGTTACGGCTCACAAGGACATGCTCATGCACTTAACTTGCGTGACAGCGGTGTTGATGTTCGAGTTGGGCTAAAAGATGGTTCACCTTCTCGCGCAAAGGCAGAAGCTGAAGGCCTTCGCGTTGTATCTGTTGCTGAAGCAGTACAGGAATCAACAGTCATAATGATTTTGGCGCCAGATCACTTACAGCGCCACATCTACACAGATTCAATTTTGCCAAACCTAAAAGATGGCGATGCCTTGTTCTTTGGACATGGATTTAATATTCGTTTTGGATATATTAAGCCTTCAGCATCAGTTGATGTGTGCATGGTTGCGCCAAAGGGTCCAGGACACCTTGTACGTCGCGAATATGCAGCAGGTCGTGGAGTTCCTGTAATTGTTGCAGTAGAACAAGATTCAACAGGCAATGCATGGCCTTTGACACTTTCCTATGCAAAGGCAATCGGCGGACTTCGCGCGGGTGGAATCCTGACAACATTTACAGAAGAAACTGAAACAGATCTATTTGGTGAGCAATCAGTTCTTTGTGGTGGTGCATCGCAACTCGTTATGTACGGCTTTGAAACTCTAACTGAAGCTGGATATCAGCCAGAGGTTGCATACTTTGAATGCTTACATGAACTTAAGTTGATCGTTGACCTTATGTACGAAGGTGGAATCGCAAAGCAGCGCTGGTCAGTTTCTGACACCGCTGAATTTGGTGACTACGTCTCTGGTCCACGTGTCATTGATCCCCGCGTTAAGGAAAACATGAAGGCAGTTCTTGCTGACATCCAAAGTGGAGCTTTTGCAAAGCGCTTTATCGATGACCAAGAGGCTGGTGGAGTTGAATTTAAGGCGCTTCGCACTAAGGGTGAAACACACCCAATCGAAAGTGTTGGCCGCGAACTTCGCAAAATGTTCTCTTGGATGAAGCAATCAAAGGGCGACGATTACAAAGAAGGCAGCGCAGCGCGTGGCTAAACCTATTGTTTTAATCGCTGAAGAACTTAGCCCTGCAACACTTGAAGCGCTGGGTCCTGATTTTGAAGTTGTTAACTGTGATGGTGCAAACCGCGCAGAACTTCTAGCAGCTTTAGCAAAGGGTGTTGATGCGGTTTTGATTCGCTCTGCAACCAAGATGGATGCAGAAGCAATCGCTGCAGCAAAGGGATTAAAGGTAATTGCACGTGCAGGTGTTGGTCTTGATAACGTTGATATTCCTGCAGCAACAGCGGCAGGAGTAATGGTTGTTAACGCTCCAACATCAAATATCGTGTCAGCTGCTGAATTAGCAATTGCACTACTGATGGCTTCAGCGCGTTTTGTATCTCCTGCACATGCAGCTTTGCGTAATGGAAAGTGGGCACGATCAAAGTACACAGGAGCTGAAATCTTCGAAAAGACTCTGGGCATCGTTGGATTTGGACGTATTGGTCAATTAGTTGCACACCGCATGCAAGCTTTTGGAATGGATGTAGTTGCCTACGATCCATATCTACAGCCAGCACGCGCTGCACAGTTAGGTGTTCGATTAGTCGAATTAGATGAACTGCTCAAGGTTTCAGATTTCATCACGATTCACCTTCCAAAGACTAAAGAAACTGCAAACCTAATCGGCGTAAATGCTTTGAAAAAGGTAAAGCCAACAGTTCGAATCATTAATGCTGCACGCGGTGGCGTTCTTGATGAAGCTGCGCTCTTTGATGCAATCACCGAAGGTCGGGTAGCTGGTGCAGGACTTGATGTGTTCTCAACAGAACCATGCACAGATTCACCTCTATTTACTTTGGATCAAGTAGTTGCCACACCTCACTTGGGTGCATCAACCGATGAAGCACAAGAGCGTGCGGGAATTGCAGTGGCGGTTTCAGTGCGTAAAGCACTTGCCGGTGAGCTTGTTCCGGATGCAGTTAATGTTAAAGGTGGCGCTATTCACGAAGAGATTCGTCCAAGTCTGCCGTTGGTTGAAAAAATGGCACAGATTGCAACCGCAATCGCAGGTGAAGCTCCAGTAAGTATGGACATAACTGTTAAGGGCGATATCTCTGAACATGATTCATCAATCCTTGCAATTAGTGCGCTTAAGGGAGCATTGCTTGGTTGTGGACTTTCAGATGTGACATATGTAAATGCACCAGCACTTGCGGTTGAGCGCGGTGTCACATCATCTGTAACAACTGATCCAGAAAGCCCCGAATACCGCAGCATGATCTCACTTCGCGCAGCACTTGCCGATGGCAAGATTGTTACAGTCGATGGAACTTTGATGGGAATTCGCAAAGTTGAAAAGATCATTGCTATCGATGGATTTGATCTTGATCTTCCGCCAACTGAAAATCTCTTGTTCCTTCGTTACTCTGACAAGCCAGGTGTTGTTGGCACAGTAGGTAACGCTCTTGGTAAAGCTGGCATCAACATTGCAGGCATGCAGGTTGCACGAAATGCAGCAGGCGGAGACGCGTTGATGGCACTTACCGTGGACTCACAAATTAGCGATGAGTTAATTTCATCCGTTAAGAAGGAAACTGGAGCAGAAGTAGTTCGCTCCGTAACTTTGGTGGGTTAATGAGAACAATTAATTTAGCAGTTATTGCTGGCGATGGAATTGGTCCTGAGGTCGTAGGTGAAGGACTCAAGGTTTTAGATGTTGTCGCAAAAAAGTACCAAGTAGAGTTTAAGAAAACTTCTTATGATCTTGGCGCAGCATTTTGGCATCGCACAGGTGAAGTTTTACCTGATGCCACTTTGGCAGAGCTTGCAAAAGCAGATGTCATTTTGTTAGGCGCAGTTGGCGATCCAACTGTTCCCAGCGGAGTTCTAGAACGCGGTCTTTTGCTCAAGCTTCGCTTTGCCTTTGATCACTACATCAACTTGCGTCCAGCACGTTTGATGCCTGGGGTTGTTGGACCACTTGCAACTAAAGCACCAATTGATTTTGTTGTCGTTCGCGAAGGTACCGAAGGTCCATATGTCGGTGCGGGTGGTGTCTTGGCTGAAGGAACGGATGCAGAGATTGCAACTGAAGAAAGCCTGAATACTCGCCGAGGCGCAGAGCGGGTAATTCGCGATGCATTTGAGCGTGCTTCAAAGCGTGAACGCAAGAAGTTAACCCTTGTTCATAAGAACAATGTTCTGACTCGTGCCGGTGGATTGTGGACTCGAACCTTTAATGAAGTCGCAAAGGAATATCCAGCAATCACAACTGATTACCTGCATGTTGATGCTGCATCGATGTTCTTCGTAACAAACCCAGATCGATTTGATGTTGTAGTAACAGACAATTTGTTTGGAGATATCTTGACCGATATCGCTGCTGCAATCTGCGGTGGAATTGGCTTGGCGGCTTCTGGAAACATTAATCCAACTGGAAAATTCCCATCGATGTTTGAGCCAGTCCATGGTTCTGCACCAGATATCGCTGGCAAAAACTTGGCTGATCCAACTGCAACAGTAATGTCAGTTGCAATGATGCTTGATCACCTAGGTCTTGCTGATGCTGCTCGAGATGTCGAACGAGTAGTTGCAGCCGATCTTCTAACTCGCGGAGATAAGAAGCGAAGCACAACAGAAGTTGGAGATGCGCTAGCAAGCGCACTGTAATTATGAAAATCACTCTTAACCCAAATGCCAAAGATGTAGCTACGCGCGATGCGTTAGTTGCTGAAGGCGGATTTGGTAAGTACTACACCGATCACATGGTGATGTGCGAATGGAGTGAAAAAGATGGTTGGGGCGAACCACACCTGATGCCGTATGGACCGATCTCTTTAGATCCAGCAACTGCAGTTTTCCATTACGGTCAAGAAATCTTTGAAGGCATGAAGGCATATCGCCAACCAGATGGAAGTATTGCCTTGTTCCGTCCGACAGCAAATGCAAAGCGTTTTGCTAACTCTGCCAAGCGGTTAGCTCTTCCTGAAATGCCCGTGGAATTGTTTATGGAGACAATCGAAGCACTTGTCACACAAGATGCCGGTTGGGTTCCAAGTAAAGTAGGCGAGTCGCTTTATATCCGGCCATTTATGATCGCAACTGAGGTTGGTTTAGGGGTGCGCCCAACAAACAAAGCCACCTACCTGCTGATTGCAACACCAGCAGGTGCTTACTTTGATCCATCCAAAGCGGTTTCTGTGTGGATTTCAACGGAATATGTGCGCGCCGCGCAAGGTGGAACAGGTGAAGCCAAATGCGGCGGAAACTATGCAGCATCACTAGTTGCACAAAAAGCTGCAGCTAAAGAGGGTTGCGATCAAGTTGTCTGGATAGATGCGATAGAACGCAAATGGGTCGAGGAAATGGGCGGCATGAACCTTTACTTTGTAAAGGGATCAGGTGCGGATGCAACAGTTATTACTCCGAAACTAACCGGAACTTTATTGCCGGGAATTACTCGGGATTCAATTTTGTCTGTCGCTGCAGATCTTGGCTACAAGGTAGATGAGGTAATGCTCTCTGTTGATGATTGGCGAGACGGCGTTACATCTGGTGAAATTACTGAAATATTTGCATGTGGAACCGCAGCTGTGGTCTCTCCTGT
>JBIIZP010000017.1:0-11075 GCA_044346215.1 Candidatus Planktophila sp. | reverse complement strand
GATGCAGCAGCCAGTGCTTCACGTTCTAAACGTTCCTGTTCTTCGCTCCATTGCCCAGGAGTTGTCAGATCGATAACACGCTTTGGTGCGACAGCTTTTGGAGCATTCACATAAGTTGGCACTGGAACTTCGGTTGGCTCCCAGGCATTACGAACTGCGGCGCTACCTTGAGGCAAGATAACTACACCCTTAAGTTCGCGTTCTGACAATGGGATCCAGAGTTCAGTACTTAGTTTCGGTTGAACTACTTCTGCAAGATTTGTATTTGATACCCCAGAATTTTGTCGATGCAGTTGTTGCACGCGACGCTTTTGTAGTTGGTCACCGACAATGTGGCGTCGAACGCTTGCAATATATATGAGCAAACCAGATGCTGGAACAAGTGCATAAATAAATGGCATCGTGTTCATGGCTCCACCTACAAGTGTCGTAGTCAATGTGAATGCAATTAGTAAAAATGTAATTCTCCGGCGCAATAAAGTTTGACGATTTTTCGCTTCTTGATCTAAATCAATGTGGATTGCACCGCCACCAGTTGTCGCGTGTGGCGTTTGATTTGCAACGACTCTGAGCGCACCTTTAAAGCGTTCAACAGATTTTCCGGAGAACTCATTGCGGTCATGGATCCAGCGGGGCGCAAAATATGCGACCCACATTCCAATGATCGCAATGTAGATAAGTCCCGAAGTCATGATGGTTAAATCTAAAGGAAAGGTTGATCCTTTTCGGGGATTTAAGCACTACTTGATTGCAGAATTTTCCTTAACAAATGTGATGTGGTCCCGCCATTGTCCGTCTATGTGTAGATACCGAGGACGTTCCCCTTCGAAAACATATCCCGCTTTTTCAGCAACTCTTCGAGAAGCAGCATTTTCTGGGCGCAAATTAATCTCTAGACGATGAAGCCTTAACTCATTGAAGCCGTATTGGGTCAGGAGTTCGACCGCTTGCGTGGTGTATCCACGGTTGGCAAAGTTTCGATCGATCCAATACCCAATGTGCCCGCCGCGCATCGCGCCGTACATGACCCCGCCTAAAGTGATTTGGCCAATGAGTTGTGCTTGATTCCAAATCGCAAATGAAAAAGAGCGGCCATGCCGTGCCTCGTGATTAAGGATTTTCACCATCTCAAAAAAAGAGGGCAACTCTTTGTAACTATCATCGCTGGTAAGGGGAATAGTGGCTTCCCATTGAGAAAGCCAATCTCTATTTTCAACCCGAACTTGATTCCATTTGGCCCTATCTCTAAATCTCAAAGGGCGAAGTGCAATATCTTCAGCTTTAATTTCAATTGGCCAAGAGCTGCTCATGAAACTAGATGTAGCGACGCTCTAGAACTACCACGGTTACCTGGTCGCCGGTTTTTAGGGAAGTATCACTTTCAGAAACTGCAATGAATGCATTTGCATCAGAAAGTGTGGATTGTTCATCTTGATTTTCAAGAGGCACAACCGACTTTCCATCCTCAGCCAAAACCGCCCGGATATATGAGCGAACGCCTTCATCAGAAACAATTGGCCTCTCGAGTGCCGCCTTAACTGATGGTCGATGAATAGTTGCTGCACCCAGCATTGTTCGAATCATCGGGCGCACAAAAAGTTCAAATGAAATATACGAAGCAATTGGATCGCCAGGAAGAGTAACTACAGGAGTTTTATCTGGTCCGATTGTTCCAAAATTGTGTCGGCCACTTGCCTCGATTGCCATATCCACGGTGGTAATTTCACCCAACCCCGACAGGGTGCGTGTGATCAAATCAAATGAATCATCGTGGCGTTCACCGCTGATAATTATTAAGTCTGCTCGAACTAACTGATCCTCAATAACTTTTTGAAGTTGTTCTTCATTATCTGGAATTGAGTGAACCCGGTAAGCAACTGCGCCAACTTCGCGAACAGCTGTCGTCAACAACCAAGAATTTGTTTCGTACTCATCACTCGCATTTTTTAAAGGCTGCCCAGGTTCAACTAAATCTGGTCCCGCCGATAGCACTACGACGCGTGGGTGTGGCCTGGTTGGCAAGTGATCGCGGCCAATTGATGCAGCTAAACCAATTTGAGTTGAGCGAATACGCGTACCTTCGCGTAGTACCAATCGATCACCCGCATAAATGTCTGCAGCAAGCGTCGCGCCATGCGCATCCAGCAATGGCATTTCAAAGGATTCAAGGGGTTTGCAGATGGCAAGAAGTGAGGTGAGAAACTCATCTACCCGAGTGTGTTCTGACATAATCGAACCCTACTTGTTGAACAGTTTGATCTTTGGGATTTCACGGGAGATTTAAATGACAGATCAAAAAGCGGTACTACGGGATCGTGCCCGCCGAGAACGCTCTCAGAAGTTCATTTCTTCTAGCTTTAATGTCATTTTAAGAGCGCCTGAAATTGAGTCAGCTACAACAATTGCTTCATATATCTCCTACGAATTTGAGCCAAGCACTGTTGAGATCAATGAAGCTTTCCTCAGAAGTGGCAAGATCTTAATTCTTCCTCGAATAAATGGAGATCATCTGGAATGGGTTAAATGGGATGGCGACCCTGCCAATTTAGTGACCAAGAAAAAGATTTCAGAGCCAACAGGTGTAGCACTTACAGATCTATCTCAGATTCAAGCGGTGATTGTGCCGGCCTTACGAATTGATCAATCAGGATTTAGATTGGGCCAAGGTGGTGGCTACTACGATCGCGCACTCGTACATATCAAGGCATGGAAAATTGGGTTGGTCTATGCAGGCGAGTTATCAAGTGAAGTTTTGCCACATGAATCCCATGATGTGCCACTTGATGCTGCAGCTACACCATCAATAGTTGTTCGCTTCAATCGATAGCTATTAACTGTTAGGAAGATTACGCGACATCACAATTCGTTGAATTTGATTAGTGCCTTCATAAATTTGAGTCAACTTTGAATCGCGCATCATTCGCTCAACTGGATAATCACTGACATATCCATATCCACCAAGAACTTGGATTGCATCTTGCGTTACTTGCATCGCCATATCGCTAGCTAAACACTTACTTGCTGCCGAGAAGAAAGTTAAGTCTTTCTCGTTGTTTTCGCTTTTAACAGCAGCAGCATATGTAAGCAGTCGCGCGGCTTCAATATTCATTGCCATATCTGCAAGCATGAATTGAATCGCCTGGAAATCAAAGATTGGCTTACCAAATTGCTGACGCTCGTGCGCATACTTTGTTGCAACATCAAATGCGCCTTGTGCTAAACCAATTGCTTGTGCCGCAATAGTGATGCGTGTGTGATCCAAAGTGGCCATTGCCAGAGCAAAGCCTTGGCCAACTTCGCTAATTCGACGATCATCACTGAGTTGAACATTGTCGAAATAAACTTCGCGAGTTGGTGATCCGCGCATTCCCATCTTCTTTTCAGGTGCGCCAAAAGAGACACCTGGATCAGATTTTTCAACAACGAAGGCGGTCATTCCCTTAGTTCTAAGCGTTGGGTCACCTTGTGCGATTACTGAATAAAACTCGGATTCACCTGCATTAGTAATCCATTTCTTGCTTCCATTAAGAACCCAACCATCACCAGAGCGTTCAACCTTTGTTCGCAAAGCTGCTGCATCAGATCCAGCTTCAGATTCAGATAAGCAATATGAAAAACCTTCGCCCTTTGCCAAGCGTGGCAGCCAACGCTTCTTCTGCTCTTCATTGCCACCAAGCAGTAATGGCACTGAGCCAAGTTTGTTAACCGCTGGAATAAGCGATGATGATCCGCACACTCGCGCAACTTCTTCAATAATAATTACAGCAGCAAGAGCGTCTGCGCCATCTCCACCAAATTCAGTTGGAACGTGGGCGGCATATAAACCATTTTTTACTAGTGCTGCCTTTGCTTCGCTAGGAAAGCGATGTTCTTCATCTACAGCTTGGGCAAATGGTGCAATCTCTTTTTCAGCAAGCGCGCGAACGCTAGTACGCAGCTCTTTATACTCTGCGGGTAAATCAAATACGTTATCCATTAGGGCTCTTCCTATCGCGCTCTGCTAGTTCTTGTAAATACTGATTGTAGTTGGCTAGATCATCAGGCTGACCCATGGCCGCTTGCCGAGCGGTATTGCGATCAATTCTCTTTGCCTCACGCGAATCATCTCGCATCCAGTTGATAAATGTCGCGACCAAAGCAATCAGGATAGGAATCTCCCCCATAGCCCAACCAATTGAACCGCCGAGTTTTTGGTCGACAAGCGGATCGCCAAGCCACGGGGTCTGTAATGATTCATAGAAACCAGCATCGATAAGTGTGGTGGTGGACATCAGCGCGACTGAGAAGAATGCATGAATGCTCATAGCTGCAAAGAGAATAACAATTTGAACCAAATGGTGAACTCGTCTCGGGTTTGGATCGATACCAATAATAATAAAAAAGAACAAGAAGCCAGCGGCCAAAAAGTGAAGGCTCATAAACAAGTGGCCAACATGACTCTGCATAAGTACCGCGAATAGATCAGTGAAGTACAAAGCAAAAAGTGAGCCATCAAAAATTGCTAACGCCACGATTGGATTTGTGTAAATGACTCCAATCTTTGAATGTAAGGCAGCGAGTAATGATCCTCGGACTCCACGTTCTTCACTATTTCTACCTTGCGGCAAAGTTCGCAGCGCTAAGGTCATCGGAGCACCTAGCACCAAGCCAATCGGTGCAATCATTCCCAGAACCATGTGCGACATCATGTGATAAGAAAAAGAGAATTGTGCATACAAACCTAAGCCACCACTGGTTGCAAAATTAGTTGCCGCAATTCCTAAGGCAAATGCAATAGTTCGCCCAATCGGCCATTTGTCTCCGCGTTTAGTCAGGATGACTACACCCTTGATGTAAAACGCAACCATCAAAGTTAAAAGTCCAATAATTAATGCATTTGGTTCATAGCTGAATAGGACTCGTGCCAAAGTGGGTTCAGGTGGCGTTGGAATTCCAACAATTGAGAGAGCTGGATTGAATTCTTGAACACCAGGTCGATCAGGTGAAGCACTAGTCGACAACCAGGTTCCCATCACAACAGTAACGACCATGATTGCTGCTTCGACTGTAAGAATTTTTACAAAGCCAACCCAGTTAATAGAACTCTTGTTTGAAAGAGTTTTACGATGTAAGTAGCCGATCCCCAACAAAATTACTGTTGCAACAATTTTGCCAAGGACGATGAATGCATAAGAGGAATTCCAGGCATCTACAAAATTTAGCCGCGCCCATGCGTTAACAGTTCCGCTTGCAACAACTGCAATTGCTGACCATAAAGCCATTTGGCTAAACCGAGGAACAGCTGTCGGGCGGTCTTGCGCTGAAAGAGTTCCCAAGGCGATTACTCCGCCAACCCATAAAGAAAGCGCGATTACGTGAATTACCAATGAACCAATGACAAGTGAGTGCGAACCACTGGACGCGGCATGGCTTTCAAAAACTGGTGCAACTAACCCGGCGATCGATAAAACCAACAAGATGATCAGAAATTCAATCTTCTTGGTTGAAAAAGAAAAGATAAGAACGATAGTGGCCATCAGCGCTTGGACAGCTAAATACTGACCGAGTGAAATCTGAGTTATAAATGAGCGGATAACTGTTAGATCCAAGGCATCGGAAACCGTTGTTCCCAAAATCTGTGCCAAGGTGAAGATGATTGTTCCAAATGCTCCAATCACCCAGATTATGGAGCTAATTTTTAAGAGTCTGCGAACTTTCTCACCTGATGTTGTTAAATATCCATCCTTATTAATAACAAGAAATGCCATCGACAATAAAGCACCTACGACGGTAAAACCGCCGATTAAATTGAGAAACTTAAATGTAATTGTTAAGAGATTCATCGGTTCTTAAATAATTTGCGGGCGTATAGGGATAGACCGATTGTCACCGCTACCGCCATCAGAAGAAGGAAAATTACAAAAACATTTGTTGCCCAACTGCTGCTAGCTGGTGCTTGTGACTCTGTTGGTTCTGGAGTTGGAGTTTGTGGGGCGATGGTGCTCGGTGCTTGATACTTAAACCGATAGCTTCCTTCAAGCGGTGCATCTGCTTCTGCATACAAAAGGTATGAAACGGTGTAAAAACCTGATTCTGCAAGTGGCATTAATCCAACTGTTGCACTGACATCATTAACGGTGATGGTTCCGTCATCGACTCGAACACCATTTGGACCTGTCACTGAAATTTCATTAGCTTCAGGCAATAGAGGTAACTGTCCGGTTACTGTGACACTGGTCGGTGAAACCGACAATGTTGAACCGCTGATTGGCGAAGTACTTACAAGCGAGTTTGCAAAGGTCGCAGTTATTCCCAATAAAGTTAATAGAAGAACTAAAGCGCTACGGGCTGCGAACTTCCTCACATTTGCCTTTCGAGAGGCTCCAGGAAAGTGCCTCAATTCGCGCCAATCTTCTCACTTCTTTAGACTAAGCGCATAGCCCACAGGATATTGAGCCAAGGGGATATTGAGCCAGAAATGGAGTCGCGATGCCTACTTATCAATATGTTTGCACCGCGTGTGAGCACCAGTTTGAAGCAGTTCAATCCTTCTCAGATGATTCCCTGACTATTTGCCCAGAATGCGAAGGTGAAATCCGTAAGGTGTACACCGCAGTTGGCGTCGTATTCAAAGGTTCGGGGTTTTATAAAACAGATTCAGCGAAGAGTAATTCAGTTAAAAAGGATTCAACACCGAGCACACCTGCGCCGGCACCTGCGCCGAAAACAGATTAACTCTCGTGATGTGGTGGACGATCTGACTTTAACTCTTCTTCGCGCTGAGCTTGTTCAGAAGCAGCATCGAGATCAATTTCATCTGATGTTACCTTCGGAAAAAGATCGCTCATAAACAGAATTCTACTACCGGTTGTAATCTTTTAACTACAAAGAAAAGGGATATAAATGTTTGAAAAGCTTGGCCATGTGATTTTTAAGCGCAGAAAGAGCGCGGTAATTCTTTTTATTGTTGGAATTCTGGTCGCTGGCGTATTCGGTTCATTGGCATTTAGTCGTCTAGATTCAGGCGGATATAGCGATCCAAATAGTGACTCTTACAAGGTTTACACCTACCTAACTGAAGAGTTAAAACTTTCAGACCCTGCAGTTGTCATCATTGTTGATTCAGGATCAACTGATGTTACTGATCCTGCAGTTGCACAAAAAGGAATTGCTCTAGAAAAGAAGATTGCGCAAGAAGCGGGTGTGACAAGAACCCTTTCTTATTGGAGTAGTGGTGGCGAAGCAACTTTGAAATCAAGTGATGGTCAAGCTGCGTACATCTTGGTATACGGCGATGGTGAAGCATTTACGCCAGAGAGCCAAAAGCTCGGAAAAGTAATGCAGGAAAAATATGACGGATCCTACGAAGGCTTAACGCTTTATGCCGGCGGCGTTGGAGTAGTGGGCCATGCGATCACGAAAAAGATTTCAGATGATCTAAAGATCGCTGAGCTTATTTCGATTCCATTGACCTTTATTTTGCTTGTCCTAGTCTTTGGAGCTTTGGCTGCTTCAGCCATGCCATTGATTGTTGGCGTAGCTGCGATTTTGGGTGCTTTCTTCATTCTCTATCTCTTCACATTATTTACAACTGTAAGTATTTATGCGCTAAACCTAACTACAGGTATGGGCCTTGGTTTAGGAATCGATTATGCGCTATTGATGGTTAACCGATTCCGTGAAGAATTACATCGGGGAAAAAACGTTGAGGATTCCATAGTCACAACTATGGCAACAGCAGGAAAGACCGTCTTTTATTCTGGAATGACAGTATTAGTAACTCTTTTATCGCTAACTTTCTTTCCACTACCTTTCTTGCAGTCATTTGGCTATGCAGGTGTATCAGTTGTTGCGCTTGCAGTAATTGGTGCTTTGTTTGGATTACCTCCAATCATGGCGATACTTGGCGATCGCATCGACAAGGGCGTAGTTCGTAAGTCTGCAATTACTCCAAAGGAAGATGGCCGCTGGGCAAAAACTGCACGCTTGGTTATGAAGCGTCCGGTAAGTGCAGTTGTTTTGTCTTTGGTAATTCTTGGCATCATGGCAGCGCCAATTACTAATATTAAATTCTCCCAGGGTGACGCGCGTATGTTGCCAGCAGATAACAAGGCAGCTTTTGCAACTGCGCTGCAGGCGGAGCGTTTCCCAGGTCAAACGGGTACCCCAATTGAAATTATAGTTATTGATGGTGCTAATAAATTAGATGAAATAAATCTCTACAGCCAAGAAATTTCTCAAGTCTCAGGAATTGTTGGAGTACTTCCACCTCAAACAATTGGTAATGATGTTCGCTTAGTTGCCTATCAAGCGATGCTGCCACGTACCCCTGATTCTCAAGAGTTAATCCAGAATGTTCGAAATGTTGATTCTCCCCGAGGAACTTTGGTTGGTGGTGTTGCCGCTGATTACACAGATTCACAAAACGGTATTTCACGCACATTACCGTGGGCCCTTGGTTGGATTATCTTGAGCGTGCTGGTCCTAATCTTTGTGTTTACAGGATCAATCATTCTGCCAATAAAGGCGGTAATTCTTAACTTCCTTTCACTGGGTGCAACTATGGGAGCACTCACATGGATATTTGTTGATGGAAATCTGCAATGGCTTGTCGGTTCATTTACAGTAACCGGAACTCTGGATACCTCAATTGTCATTTTGATTGCAGTGGTGGTGTTTGGTCTTTCGATGGACTACGAGCTGTTCTTGCTCTCACGTATTCGCGAAGAACACCTCGCTGGTAAATCCAATGTCGAATCAGTTGCAATTGGCCTGCAGAGATCTGCACGAATTATTACCGCCGCAGCAGTCTTATTGGCAGTGGTGTTCGGTGCTTTCGTTACCAGTGGAGTTACTTCAATTAAAACTATGGGATTTGGTGTCGCCTTAGCGGTTATGTTGGATGCAACCATTGTTCGTGGCCTCTTAGTTCCAGCTTTGATGCGTCTATTTGGTGAAAACAACTGGTGGGCACCTAAATGGATGCAGCGATTTACCTTGCGCCACTAATCTCGCGTACCCTGAGGCCATGGATTTAATCGCTTCCCTGCAATGTGAGGATCAGCCTGGCATCGTTCATGCGATGACCTCTGCTGTTCTTAACTGTGGCGGAAACATTATCGAGAACCAACAGTTCACCGATCCGACAACTAATCAGTTTGTTATGCGTACTCGCTTTGAAACCTCACAAGGAATCGAAGGCGCACATAAAAGTTTAAATGAAGGACTTTCAAAATTCAGCCCTTCTCTACATATCCGTCCAACTGCACAAAAGCCTCGCGCCCTAGTAATGGTCACAACGGAAAGTCACTGCTTGCGTGACCTTTTGTACCTTGAAGAGCTGGGTGAACTCAACGTTGAAATTCCATTAGTCATTTCAAATCGAGAAGATCTTCGTTCTTTAGTTCAATCCCATGGAGTGAAATTTCTATTCTTGCCAGTGACTCCAGATTCAAAGGCAGAACAAGAGGCGGAAATTTTGAAGAATATGCAAGAGCTAAAAATTGATTTTGTGGTGCTTGCTCGTTACATGCAGATTCTTTCCCCAGATTTTTGCAACACGATGCCAGGAAAAATTATCAACATTCACCACTCCTTCTTGCCTGGATTTAAAGGTGCTAAGCCTTATCACCAAGCTCATGAGCGTGGAGTAAAGATTATTGGCGCATCTGCGCACTTTGTAACAACTGATTTAGATGAAGGGCCAATCATTGAGCAAGATGTGGCCCATGTAACCCACAACGCGAGTGCTGAAGATTTAATCGCAATTGGTCGTGATATCGAACGTCGGGTTTTGGCAAAAGCGGTAAAGCTATACGCGGAAGATAAAATCTTTGTAGTGGGTGAGAAGACCGTGGTTTTTGCTTAATTCCGGGTAAGGTTAACTGGAACTAGATGGCTAAGCGATGGTAAATTGATTTTGTTCGGCTGACGAGCAATTCAAACTGTGATTGAAAAGAGTATGCAAATGGCTGCAGAAATTACTTTGAGTGAGAGCGAAATCCCTCAAATTTACACAAAAATCGAAGGTGCTTTTGAGGAATATCTTGAGAAACTTGGAGTCAAACTTCCTAAGCTTTATAGGGATCGTGATGAGAAAGAATTCACCATTGATGCGATTGTGCTTTGCGCTTTAGCAAAATACCAAGGCAAGGCAGTGCCAAAATCAACTTTGACCAAAATCGTAAGAAATTTCCATCCTGAAACCAATGATGTGCAACAAGCTCGTCACTTGGGAAGGCAAAAGGGATGGAATATTGCTTCCGGCAAGAGGGGAGATACCCGCGCTGATTTAGCCTCCGATGAATACTGTCTTCTCAGTCTTACTGAACCTTACCCAGAATTCAATGGTATTGATGGTCCTCGTTCTGCTCGCGGTGGCAAAGACTTTGAAGACCTTAAGTCAAAGTTTAATTTTCGATGTGCTACATGTGGAAGTCTAGAAGGTGATGCCAATTTCCTTAATTCAGCAATTGAAACAAAATTGCAACCTGGGCACATGGATCCTAACCTCGCCCTTTCTCTCGAAAATATGATTCCTCAATGCGAAGAGTGCAATCGTGCTTATATTGATAAGTTTATTTTTGACGGAAATGGCAGAGTTTCAGATATAAATATTAAAAGTCATCGGTGGAAGAAAAAGTACAAAGAAATTAACTCTTCTTCATAGATTCTTCTATCCTCTTCGTAGAAATCTCAAAGTAGTCCTCATCTCTTTCGATACCAATGAAGTTTCGTGAAGAGGCTACCGCTGCAACCGCTGTACTACCTGATCCCAAAAATGGATCAAGAACAACAGCACCTTCTACAGTAAAAATTTTAATCAAATGGCTTAGGAGTGCCGTTGGCTTGACCGTTAGATGAATGTTGTCAGTACCTTTTTCAGCTTTGCCGGGTTTAGCGACAGCCATGAGATTGCCAGGAAATGTCCCATCAAGTGATTGACTTGTATCAATTAAGCCAACTTCATACTTCATCCAGTTGTCAACAAAGGTACCTTCCTTGGGCTTCTGTGCGAGAACCATCGGCTCAAGTTGTGGCTTGAGTTGAGGAGTTTTTCTTCCGCCTAACTGTTTCAGGAGTCGTGCCTTCTCCTT
>JBIIZP010000111.1:0-3331 GCA_044346215.1 Candidatus Planktophila sp. | reverse complement strand
GTTTCCAACTGGATTGCAGTATGACAAGCGCTCAGTAGCTGTTTCACTTGATTCTTTAGCAGCATCACATGCAATGAATTATGAGATCTTGATGAATTCCTCTGATGCTGATTGGAGCCGAATCTCTACTCACCCACAGCGCGGAGCTGTAACGCTATTGCAGTTAGTAACTCTTTCCGCAAACCACATCCAAGGTCACATCGATCAACTTAAGAGCGCTGCTATTTAAAACTTTTGGCTTTCTTGAATACTGAATTGAGCATAGGCTCGGTCAGTTTTCCTGTAAAAGTGTTTTGCTGACTTGGGTGATAACTACCCAGGACTAAGCGCTTGATTCCATCTGGGCCTAGGTATGTAAAACTCTCGCCGTGTGCGAACTTTGCCGTCGGAGATGGTATTTGGTGATCCAGAGTGCGAAGACTCTTAATGATTGCACTCCAGGCAAAGCTGCCTAAGGCAACAAAGGTGCGTGCAGTTGGCAGCAGAAGTTCAATCTCATTTACAAGGTAATCAGAGCACTGAATCTTTTCTTCAGTTGATGGCTTGTTATCGGGTGGAGCACATCGAACGGCGCAAGTGATTCGAGTATCAATCAGTTTTTGCCCATCAGTTGCTGATGTACTAGTTGGAATCGTTGCCAGGCCGTTCTTGTGAAGTGCTTTGTAGAGCCAATCCCCCGATGAATCTCCGGTAAATATACGACCTGTTCGGTTGGCACCGTGTGCACCAGGTGCTAAACCAACGATGACAATTCGTGCATCAACTGGGCCAAAGCCAGGAACTGGTTTACCCCAATACTTTTCATTTTCATACGACTTACGCTTCACAACTGCAACTTCTTCGCGCCATTGCACCAATCGTGGGCACTTTCTGCAGGCAACAATTTTTTGGTCAAGAAGCTTTATAGATTTAATTGCGGGCAAGAGAAAATGCCATTCCATCCAAAATATCTGATTCAGATGCCACGAATTCAGTAGCCCCAGTTGCCTTCATGATTTCTGACAAAACAAGTGAGCCAGCTGCAATGACATCGACCCGACCAGGGTGCATGTATCCAAGGGCCAAACGTTGTTCGCGGGTGCTTGTGGCAAACATGTTGGCGGCATTATGGGTTTGCTGTGCGCTGATTCTTGAAAGATGGATCGCGTAGCGATCGTATTCGGGTAGCTCTAACGCTGCAGCTGCAACGGTGGTTGCAGTACCTGCGACTGCAACCAAGGTTTTAGCCTTGGTAATAGGCACAACGGCAGCGGCTTGTTCAATCGCTGCCTGAATATCGGTTCGTGCCAATCCAATTTGTTCGGCAGTTACAGGATCTGAGGCAAAGTGGCGTTCAGTCATGCGCACACAACCAATGTTGACGCTTCGGGCGGCTTCAACGGTTGAGGTTCCAAAGACAAACTCTGTCGATCCGCCGCCGATGTCCACAACTAGAAACGGACCACTTGAAGGATCTAAATCTTTGATTGCACCTGCAAATGAAAGTGCGGCCTCTTCTTCACCTGTTATTACTTCGAGTTCGATACCTAATCGTTCGCGAACTCCATCTACGAATAAGTGTCGGTTGGTTGCATCTCGCGTAGCGCTGGTTGCACAAAAGCGAATCTTTTCAACGCCACGTTTGGCAATTTCTGCAGCGAACTTATCGACTGCAGCGAGAGTTCTGGCAATTGCGTCAGGGTGGAATTGGCCGGTTTCATCAACACCTTGTCCCAGGCGAACAATCTCCATATCGCGCACAACTTCACGAAAGTTGTTTCCATCGATATCTGCAATAAGTAAACGAATTGAGTTAGTTCCGCAATCGATTGCCGCTACTCGCATGGGTTGTTCTTCCACCATTCAGGTAGCTTTGCTAGGGCTTCGTCGCCCAATGGATTTACATCTGGGCCAGCAGATAGCGAGTGTGCGACAAGGGAATGCAAGCACTTCACGCGTGTAGGCATTCCACCTGCTGAAACATCTTCAACTTCTGGAACATCAATACCTAGTGCAGAACGAGATGCGATGTAATCATCATGTGCTGCGTGATAGGCACCCGCTAATTCAGGATCATTTTCTAGGCGTTCATTCATCTCTCCCATAAGTCCAGTTGTTTCAAGGGTTGAAATAACTGCGGTCAAACGTGGGCAGGTGGCATAGTAAAAAGTTGGAAACGGTGTGCCATCTTCAAGGCGAGGTGGAGTTTCAACAACAGCTGGCTTGCCGCAAGGGCAGCGGTATGCGATTGCATGTACATCTCTTGGAGTGCGACCTAGTTGATTTTGAATGCAATCTAGGTCTGCTTCGGTTACTTCGCGCATTAATTGCCGGTTTCGCTTATTGATGCGATCAATCGTGAATACCACGGTTGTCCATCAGCTAAAGAGCTTGCAACCTTTGTTGCACCGTTTTGTGAAGTATTGGTTTGGCCGTTGGTGACAATGTATTGACGTTCACCTGGCAAAACAAAGTGCAGACGTTCACGCGCTTGCGACTTTATGTATTCAGGATCTTGCCAGAGCAATAACTCTTCACGAGCATTCTGCAATGCGGTGTTGTCTGCTGTCAGTTGTGCTTTCAACGCACTGATTTGTGCACGTTGTGTGAAGTAATGCTTTACGGGTGGCGCAATAGTTAATGCAAGAATAAAGAAGATTGCAGACAGCGCTAAAACGCGATTAGAGGTACGGCGGCGACCAAAGCGCAGTTGTCGACGTGCCATAGCTAATTCTTATCCCTTAAAACGTGGGAATGCTGCGCGACCTGCGTAGACCCCACCTTCTGCTAGTTCTTCTTCGATTCGAAGAAGTTGGTTGTACTTGGCAACTCGTTCTGTACGTGCGGGTGCACCTGTCTTGATCTGTCCGCAGTTGAGCGCAACAGCCAAGTCAGCAATTGTTGTGTCTTCTGTTTCACCTGAACGGTGGCTCATCATGCTGCGGTAGTTAGCACGGTGTGCCATCTCTACTGCATCGATTGTCTCTGTAAGAGTTCCGATCTGATTTACCTTAACAAGAAGAGCATTGGCAGTGTTTCCTGCGATTCCCTTAGCTAAACGCTCTGGGTTAGTAACAAATAGGTCATCTCCAACGATCTGGATACGTGAACCAAGCTCTTTAGTCATCTGAGTCCAGCCAGCCCAGTCTTCTTCGTTCAAGGGGTCTTCAATAGAAACGATTGGGTAGGCATCGACCAAAGAGGTGTAATACGCGATCATTTCATCAGAAGTCTTTACTGCACCTTCAAATTTGTACTTACCGTTCTCGTGGAATTCGGTTGCTGCAACATCCATTGCAAGTGCAATTTCCTTACCTGGCTTAAATCCTGCAGCTTCAATAGCTTCGAGAAT
>JBIIZP010000110.1:0-3339 GCA_044346215.1 Candidatus Planktophila sp. | reverse complement strand
GCGCCATCTTTTTTAGCCAAGCTGTACCTACATTTCTGTTTATGCGTGAAACAAGCGAACTCGTAGTTTAGGGCTCAGGCTCAAATAAGGGAAATCCGGGCTTTGGAACTACACGCGTGTAATTCAGGCCACACAAGGCTTAATCAAGCAAATCTGAGATCTCTACGCCAAGCCTTGCAAGCTCTTTCTTGCCGCCATCAAAGGCTGTCAAGATATAAGGCTTTCCATCAGGCAGGATTGCAAAGGTATGTTCAAAGTGAGACCCACGGGACTTATCCATTGAAACAACAGTCCAATCATCCCCCAAAACCTTAGTACGGGCAGAACCACGAGTAATCATGGGCTCAATTGCCAAAACAAAACCAGGAACGATCTCTGGGCCATTTCCCGCTTTCCCAAAGTTTAAAACATGTGGCTCTTGATGCATTTCTGTACCAATTCCATGACCACCGTACTCCTGCAAAATTCCATACTTACCTTGCGCATTTGTGTACTGCTCAATTGCAAAACTAATGTCTGAAAGTCTTGCACCATTCTTGCCTGCTGCAATTCCGCGCCACATAGATTCTTCGCAAACATCCATTAACTTTTGATCTTCGGGTTCTACTACACCGATGCCGATTGAAAAGGCTGCATCTCCATGCCAGCCTTCAACTATTGCGCCACAGTCAACTGAGACAACATCTCCATCATTGATCACGCGATCACCAGGAATTCCATGAACAATCTCATCATTTACTGAAACGCAAATGGTTGCAGGAAAGCCGTGATATCCCTTGAAGTTTGAGGTTGCACCGTTGCGTTTAAGAACCGCTTCAGCGATCGTATCTAAAGCACTTGTTGTCATGCCTGGCTTTACGGCCTCGCGAATCGCTTTGTGAATTTCGGCAACAACTAAACCGGCACGACGCATGGTCTTTAGTTGGTCAAGGGTTTTTATCTGAATAGCCATGAGTGAAAACTTACTGTGCTACGCGGTTTAGAGCTGAGATTGCACTAGCTGTGATGTCTTCAACATTTCCCACCGCGCTTACTGAAATTAGTAATCCCTCATTGCGGTAGAAGGAAACAATCGGGGCAGTTTGCTCTACGTACACTTCTAGGCGGCGCTTAATGACATCTTCCTTGTCATCGACTCGCTTTTCAATCTCTGCACGCTGTAACAAGCGCGCGATGATCTCTGCATCTGGTGCGGAAAACTCTAGAACTGCGTGCAGCGGAGTCTTCTTTTCAGAAAGGGTTGCGCGTAAGACCTCTGCTTGTGCGACGTTGCGTGGAAAACCATCCAAAATAAAACCGTTGGCAACATCATCATGGGTTAAGCGATCCTTAACCATTTCATTTGTAACTGAGTCTGGAACCAATTCGCCACTGTCCATAAAGGTTTGTGCTTGCTTTCCTAAATCAGTTCCAGCTTTCAAATTTGCACGAAAGATATCGCCAGTTGAAATATGTGGAATTGAAAAGTGCGAGGCTAGGAATTGAGCTTGTGTCCCCTTTCCAGCACCTGGTGGACCTACCAGGACTAAACGCATTACTTAAGGAATCCCTCGTATGAACGTTGTTGTAGCTGAGATTCAATCTGCTTTGCAGTATCCAAACCAACACCGACAACAATCAAAATCGCAGTTCCACCAAATGGAAAGTTTTGTGTTGCTCCAAAGAGAACAAGTGCACCAATTGGAATGATTGCAACTAATGCAAGATACATAGAGCCTGGCGCTGTGATGCGAGAGAGGACAAACTGCAAATACTCAGATGTTGGCTTTCCGGCACGGATACCTGGAACGAAGCCACCGTACTTCTTCATGTTGTCGGCAACCTCATCTGGGTTGAAAGTAATTGCAACATAGAAATATGTGAAGAAAACAATCAGTGTTGCATAAGTCAGGACGTAAACAATGTTGTCGCCGTTAACAAAGTTACGGCTAATCCAAACCGCCCAGCCAGCTGTACTTCCTGTGAAGTTCACAATCAATGATGGAATGTACAGCAATGATGATGCGAAAATTACTGGAATAACGCCAGCCTGGTTTACCTTGATTGGAATGTATGTGCTGGTCCCACCATATGTCTGGCGTCCAACCATGCGCTTGGCATATTGAACTGGAATACGACGTTGGGCTTGCTCAACAAAGACAACCGCGGCAACAATCAGTACACCGACAGCCAAGATGAAGAAGAATGCGAAGAGACCCTTCTGCAATCTGATTGACCATAGCTGACTTGGGAAACTTGCTGCGATAGATGTGAAGATCAAGATTGACATACCGTTACCAACACCACGATCTGTGATGAGCTCACCAAGCCACATAACTACTGATGTGCCCGCAGTCATTACGATGATCATTGTGATGATGCGCTGCCATGAAGTGTCCGGGATGATTGCAAGATCGCAACCAGCGATCAAACGGCCAGGTGTACGGGCTACTGCGATCAAACCTGTTGATTGCAAGACCGCCAAACCAATTGTTAAATAACGTGTGTACTGAGTTAGCTTTGCAGTTCCTGATTGTCCCTCTTTCTTAAGAGTTTCAAAACGAGGAATCACAACAGTTAACAACTGCACGATGATCGAAGCGGTGATGTAAGGCATGATTCCCAATGCAAAGACAGAGAGCTGAATGAGCGCTCCACCACTGAAAAGGTTGATTAAGCCGAACAATCCGCCAGTCTCAGCTGTTGCCAAACACTGCTTCACATTTGTGTATGAAACACCAGGTGTTGGAACAAGTGAGCCAAAGCGGAACAAAGCCATGATCGAAAGAGTGAAGAAGATCTTGTTACGTAGATCTGGTGTCTTAAAAGCGGTAGCAAATGCGGTAAGCATTTATCTTCTCCTTTGTCTCTTTCGTCTTAAAAAGTTCGCTTATTAGAGAACGTTTGTTGTGCCGCCAGCTGCAGTGATCTTGTCTACAGCAGATGATGAGAAAGCGTGTGCAGTAACACTCACCTTGACATCAATGTCGCCATTTCCAAGCACCTTCACAGGCAAGCTATCGCGAACTGCACCCTTTGCAATCAGATCTGCAACAGTTACATCGCCACCCTTAGGAAATAGCGCGTTAATTGTTGAGACATTGACTGCCTGGTACTCAATGCGAGCTGGATTCTTAAATCCACGAAGCTTTGGCAAGCGCATTACGAGAGGTAGCTGACCACCTTCGAAACCTGCACGAACTGTGTTACGAGCACGTGTTCCCTTGCCACCGCGACCCGCGGTCTTACCCTTTGATGCCTCACCGCGACCCTTACGAGTTTTAGCTTTCTTAGCACCTGGAGCTGGACGAAGATGATGAAGTTTTAGTGTCATCTTTATTCGACCTCCTCAACCTTGAT
>JBIIZP010000033.1:0-8731 GCA_044346215.1 Candidatus Planktophila sp. | reverse complement strand
AAAGTTAGCAATGATTTAGGTCTTGCCGTCTTTATTGCATTACTTGTTCACGCCTTTAGCGATGGTCTGAACACCGTTTCCTTCATGATCAAATCTGGCTTATGGGGAAAGAAAAGCATCGGCTTGCTCGGTGTTGATGCTTTAGCTCGTGTTTCAGGTGCAGCACTAGGAAGCACCTTGGTGTTGAGCAATAATTTAATCGCCCTATACCTTGCTACTTTCTCTGGAATTGTTATCTATCTTGCAACTTCACACATTTTGCCAGAAGCACATTCACGTCATTCATCACGATTGACAATGGTTGCAACAATTTCAGGTGTATTGATTATGTGGGCTCTGGTTGCATACCTACATTCAGGTGATGCGCATGCTCATGGAAGTGGTCAAGAAATTCACCAAGAGGATGAGCACGGCCACGAAGAAGGCGTACATGAAGAGGGTCATGCCGAAGAAGGCCATACTGAAAAAGATGGGCACCAGCACTCAGACAATGAATAAATCTGACATCAAGTTGATTGCAGTTCTTGAGCGAACTGGTGGTTTTGCCAGTGCTCAAGAACTGCATCAAATTTTGCGCCGTGAAGGCGATGGCATCGGTTTAACAACGGTGTATCGCGCATTGCAGTCTCTAGTTGATGACAAGATTGTTGATCTTCTACGCCGTGAAGATGGCGAAGCTATCTATCGTCTTTGTGGTGACACCCATCATCACCATTTAGTATGCAAGAGCTGTGGGGATACCGTTGAAATTGAGGGTGGCGCTATTGAAAAATGGGCCAAAACTATGGCTGAAGAGTTTGGATTCCGCGACGTGGGTCATACAGCCGAGATCTTCGGCATCTGCTCCAAGTGCTAAAAACTTAAGCCTTACCGAATCTTCTATCTCTGGATGAATACTCTTCGATCGCTTTCCATAAGGTTTTGCGTGTGACATCTGGCCACAGCACATCCATAAAGACAAATTCTGCGTAAACGCTTTGCCATGGCAGGAAGTTGCTGGTGCGCTGCTCCCCCGATGAACGCAGGAAAAGATCTACATCACTCATTTGAGGTGAATCTAAATACTTAGCAAAAACTTTTTCGGTAATTGCATCTACCTTGATCTTGCCGCGCTTAACATCGCGTGCCAGTTCAGCTGCTGCATCCACAATCTCAGATCGCCCGCCGTAATTAACGCACATATTTAAAGTTAAAACTTTGTTTTTTTTAGTTAATTCTTCCGCTTCTTCTAACTCTTTAATGACGGTGCTCCATAAACGCTTAGGGCGACCAACCCAGCGGATTCGCACACCCATTTCATTCATCTGATCTCGGCGTCTGCGAATAACATCGCGATTAAAGCCCATCAAGAACTTCACTTCATCAGGTGAACGGCGCCAGTTTTCAGTTGAAAATGCATACGCACTAATCTCTTTCACACCGTATTCAATTGCACCTTCTACAACATCAAATAGAGCAGCTTCTCCGGCTTCATGTCCTGCAGTACGTGGCAAACCACGTTGTTGCGCCCAACGTCCATTACCATCCATAACGATGGCAACGTGATGAGGAATCTTGATTGTCATACCCGCTCCACCATTGGCAATGAACGCAAGCCGCGCTCAAGGTGCCATTGTAAATAAGCGGCGATCAAACCACTAGCCTCTCGGCGATGCTTTCCTTCACTTGCTGTTGCTACATCCCAGTCGCTACTGAGCAAAGCACCCATAAGTTCTAGAGTTTCAGGTGCTGGTGTTGCACACGCAGAAGGCCTGCAATCGGCACACACTGATCCGCCACCAACTAATGAAAAGTATCGGTGAGGTCCAGGCTTTTCACACCGAGAACAAATCGTCATCGAAGGTGCATACCCGGCAACAGCTAGTGACCTGAGCAAAAAAGCATCCAGAATCAATAATGGTTCATATCGGTTTTCAGCTAAAGCTTTCATGCCACCAACAACTAATTGGAACTCTTGCAGTGCGGGTTCATTTTCTTGACTGGTAAAACGTTCGGCTGCTTCCAAAATTGTGGCTGCGATAGTCCAGCGTTGGTAATCCTCGGTCAGTGCTTCTCCGTAATTCATAAGTGCTTCAACTTGAGTAACGGTGTCAAAGGTTTTGCCGGTGTACAGCTGAATATCAACATGGCTACCCGGTTCAAGGCGTGCACCAAACTTTGATTTTGTTCGCCGAACACCTTTTGCAACCCCACGAATACGGCCATGGTCGCGTGTGAGCATCGTGATGATGCGATCAGCTTCGCCTAATTTTTGGGTGCGCAGGACGATTGCCTCATCCCGGTACAAACTCATACGGGTAAAGGTAGTGCGTGGATTAGCGAATTGCGCGGTTTATCGCAGACACGACAGCCTTTAATGCTGCCGTTGTGGTGTTTGGATCAATTCCCACACCCCAGAAGACATCTCCATCAATTGCGCATTCAAGATAAGCCGCAGCGGAAGCATCTCCACCTGCTGACAATGCATGTTCAAAGTAATCAAGAACTCGGACATCGACACCGTATGCCTGCAAGATGTTGCAGAAGGCGGCGATTGGTCCATTGCCCTGTCCCTTGAGTTCATGCAATTGACCGCGATCTGTTAATGAAACGGTCAAATAAACATCTTCGCCGAGAACTGAGCTTTGTGACAAGCCCCTGAGCCGGAAACGTCCCCACGGCGCGCCATCGGTTGGTAGATACTCATCTTCAAAGATGTTCCATAAATCTTCAGAACTTATCTCGCCACCTTCGGCATCGGTCTTGGCTTGAACGTTTTTAGAGAATTCAATTTGTAAACGACGAGGTAAATCAAGGTGATGCTCGTTCTTCATCAAGTAAGCAACTCCGCCCTTACCTGATTGTGAATTAACTCGAATTACCGCTTCGTATGAACGACCAATATCTAATGGATCGATAGGCAAATAAGGAATCGCCCAAGTGTGATCTCGTACCTCTTTACCGGCAGCTTTTGCATCACGAGCTAAGTGATCAAAGCCTTTCTTTATTGCATCTTGGTGTGAACCAGAGAAAGCCGTAAATACCAGGTCGCCGCCGTACGGATGACGCTCGGGTACACGCAATTGATTGGCGTATTCAACAGTGCGTCGAACTTCATCGATGTTTGAGAAATCAATGTGTGGGTCAATGCCATGTGTAACTAAGTTGATACCAAGGGTCACAAGGCAGACATTTCCGGTGCGTTCACCATTTCCAAAAAGCGTTCCTTCGATGCGATCTGCGCCAGCTAAGTAGCCAAGTTCTGCTGCGGCAACTCCTGTACCTCGGTCATTGTGAGGATGAAGAGAAACAATCACATTTTCCCGATTGTTTAGATTACGGCACATCCATTCGATTGAGTCTGCATAAACATTTGGCATTGCTAATTCAACAGTTGCTGGAAGATTCATGATTGTCTTCCACTGCGGAGTCGGCTTCCACACATCATTGACCGCGTTACACACTTCTACTGCAAATTCGAGCTCAGTGCCTGTGTATGACTCGGGTGAGTACTCAAATGAGACCTTGGTTTCAGGAACAGTTGCCATTAAATCTAAACAAATCTGGGCGGCATCAGTTGCGATCTTCTTGATGCCATCTTTATCAAGACCAAAAACTACTCGGCGCTGCAAAGTTGAGGTCGAGTTGTATAAGTGAACTATTGCCTGCTTTGAACCTTTGATTGCTTCAAAGGTGCGGACAATGAGAGCCTCTCGAGCCTGGGTCAGTACTTGAATAACCACATCATCAGGGATCAAGTTCTCTTCAATAATCTTGCGGACAAAATCAAAATCTGTCTGGCTAGCACTTGGGAATCCAACTTCGATTTCTTTATAACCCATTGCAACAAGAAGTTTGAACATTGCCAATTTGCGCTGAGTATCCATGGGATCAATCAATGCTTGATTTCCATCACGAAGATCAACCGAGCACCACTGAGGGGCTTTTGTAATTTTCTTATTGGGCCAAGTGCGATCTGCAAGATCTACAGGGTGAATTGGCACATATCGATGCACAGGCATCTTAGATGGCACTTGGTTAGGGAAGTTCACTTGTTAAGGGTAACGCGTGAGTTAAAGGACTGGCAAGTAACGATCTAGTTCGAAAGCGCTAACTTGTCGACTGTAATCAAGCCATTCTGCCCGCTTATTGCGCAGTACATACTCAAATACATGCTCGCCCAAGGTCTCACGAACTAATTCACTTTTTTCCATTTCGATAATGGCTTCATTGAGATTTGACGGAAGCGATACAGGATTACTTGAATCGCTTAATACATACTTTTCTTCAACACCCTTCAGTCCTGCAGCAAGCATTACTGCATATGCAAGATATGGATTACATGCAGTATCAGGAGAACGGAATTCAATTCGAGTTGAATTCTCTTTACCTGGCTTGTACATAGGCAGTCGCACCAGTGCGCCACGATTACTTGGGCCCCAGTTAGCTAATGCAGGAGCTTCTCCTCCACCATGTAAACGCTTGTAAGAATTAACCCATTGATTAGTAACTGCTGTAATTTCGGGTGCATGCTTAATTAACCCCGCAACAAAACTACGTCCTATTGCAGAAAGGTTGAACTCTGCCTTGGCATCGTAGAAAGCATTCTCTTCGCCTTTGAATAACGAAACGTGAGTGTGCATTCCACTGCCTGGGTGATCGGTGAATGGCTTTGGCATAAATGAAGCGTGAAAGCCCTGATCCATTGCAACTTCTTTGATCACATGTCTAAAAGTCATGATGTTATCTGCAGTTGTTAGCGCATCGGCATCGCGCAGATCGATTTCCTGCTGACCTGGTCCACCTTCATGATGTGAAAACTCAACGCTAATTCCCATTGCTTCGAGCAAAGTAATTGCTTGGCGACGGAAGTCATGGCCAACGACTGCTGGTGTGTGATCAAAGTACCCACCTTGATCAACAGGAACTGGTGCAACACCTGTTTCTGGTGGATTTTTAAACAAGAAAAACTCAATTTCAGGGTGGGTGTAACAGGTGTATCCCATCGTGGCAGCTTTTTCTAAAGTGCGTCGCAAAACATTTCGTGGGTCAGCCGGTGATGCAGAACCGTCTGGCATTGCAATGTCGCAGAACATTCGCGCAGCACCTGGTGCTTCTGTGCGCCACGGCAGGATTGAAAATGTTGCTGGATCTGGTTTTGCCAACATATCTGATTCAGTGATTCGCGCAAAGCCTTCAATTGCTGATCCATCAAAGCCAATTCCTTCAGCAAAAGCGTTATCTAGTTCAGCTGGTGCGATAGCGACAGACTTTAGAAAGCCAAGAACATCGGTAAACCACAAACGCACAAAGCGAATGTTGCGTTCTTCTAGAGTTCTAAGAACGAACTCCTGCTGCCTATTAGTATCTGCTGACATAGGAAGCATTGTTACAAATGTAGGTTACGGCTGTGTTAACTGAGCCATTAAGGGTTAAATAACGAAGAAATCAGCCTTATCCAGGAGAGTCTTGGGGGCCAAACTTGTTGTAATGACGGCATTTGCGCTGATGCGTGAGCCATCGCCTACGGTGACATTTCCGAGCACTCGTGCACCTGCGCCGATGATTACATCGTTACCAATGGTGGGATGGCGCTTACCGTGTTCAATTCCACGAGCACCTAGCGTTACATCGTGATACATCATGACATCATCACCAACTATTGCAGTGGCACCGATTACTACTCCCATGCCATGGTCAATAAAAAAGCGTCGACCGATAACTGCTGCGGGGTGAATTTCAATTCCAGTTGTAAAGCGAACTGCGTTTGAATGAATTCGTGCAATTAGCTTGAGTCCACGCTTCCATAAGAAATGTGAAATTCGATGTCCCCAAATCGCATGCACACCTGGGTATGCCAAAGCGACCTCTAAACGATTGCGCGCTGCCGGATCATGGCTTAACGCGTTGTCGAGATCCTCAATGATGCGACTAAAGATTGGCATTAATTAGTCAACCAAATCCTCGTAAAGAACAGTTGATAGGTAACGCTCACCGGCGGAGGCGCAAATAACTGCAATGTTCTTACCTGCAAACTCTGGACGCTTTGCAACTTCAATTGCCGCCCACAAGGTCGCACCCGATGACAAACCAGCAAGGATTCCTTCTTCAGCTGCGGCACGACGTGCAAACTTAATTGCATCAGGTGCAGTTGCATCTAAGACCTCGTCATAAACAGTGCGATCCAAAATGTTAGGAATGAAGTTGGCACCAATACCTTGAATTGGATGTGGCCCTGGAGCTCCACCATTCAAAATAGGAGACGCAGCTGGTTCAACGCCAAATACCTTGATCGCAGGATTTTTTTCCTTCAAGAAGCGACCTGTTCCGGTAATGGTTCCACCGGTTCCGATTCCGCAAACAAACGCGTCAACCTTGCCATCAAGATCGCGCCAGATTTCAGGACCAGTTGTTGTGTAGTGAATTGCTGGACCTGCCTCATTTTCAAACTGACGCACTAAAACCGCACCTGACTCGCCCAGCTTTTCAGCGGCAGCAACTGCGCCCTTCATGCCTTCGCCAGCTGGAGTTAAAACTAGCTCTGCGCCAAAAGCGCGGATCAGTTTGCGACGCTCTTTTGACACTGACTCTGGCATTGTGAAAATTGACTTGTATCCACGAGCGGCTGCAACCATGGCAACAGCGATTCCGGTGTTGCCTGATGTGGCTTCAACAATTGTGCCACCAGGCTTTAGCGCACCGCTTGCCTCTGCGGCATCGATCATCGCAATACCTAGGCGATCTTTAACCGATGAGCTTGGGTTATAAAATTCGAGCTTGGCGAAAATGTTTCCTGCAGCCCCGTCATTGATTTTGTTGATGCGAACCATTGGTGTGTTTCCAAAGGCATCTGTAATGGTGTTAAAAGTTGTCATGATTCTCCCTGGTTAATTTATAAAAGATTTGGATTGAGCTTTGTTAATTAAGTTGGCGGCTGAGATAAATCAAAATTCAGCAGCTGCAAGATGTAGACAGGCAGAAATCAACCACACGGTTTCGTGTAAACAACCAGTTGATGATCGAGCGCATGCCTAAATTCTACGCAAATGTTTCAATTATGCGAGTTGCTAATCGTTTGCAACTAGCTCTCATTCCAGCGTGAGGTCATCGGCAGACGGCGGTCTTTTCCAAAAGCACGTACTGAAACCTTGGTGCCAGGTGGATATTGGCGGCGCTTGTATTCAGCCTTGTCCACCAAGGAGATAACCCGGCGCACAAGTTCGGGATCAAAGCCATCAGCCAGTAACGCTTCATATCCATGGTCTTCATCAACGTAGGCGCGAAGAACCTGATCCAATAATGGATAGTCCGGCAATGAATCAGAGTCCTTTTGATCTGGACGCAGTTCAGCACTTGGCTCTTTTGTGATTGAACGATCTGGTATTGGAGGAACCTCACCGCGTTCAATCGCCAACGCATTGCGATATCTAGACAACGCCCACACATCGGTTTTATAAATATCTTTAATCGGTGCAAAGCCACCTACGGCGTCTCCATACAACGTCGAATACCCGACCGCTAATTCGCTCTTGTTGCCCGTTGCTAAAACTAAATGGCCCTCTTGGTTAGAAATTCCCATCAAGGTAGTTCCGCGGACTCGGGCCTGCAGATTCTCTTCGGCCAAGCCCTTTAGAACAACATTGTCCATGTAGGCATCGACCATGGGGGCAATTGGTGTGATTCTGAAATGAATGCCGGTGACATCTGCCAGCACTTGAGCATCTTCTACTGAATGGCCTGAAGAATATTTACTTGGCATAGCAACACCATTGACCCGCTTGGCACCTAGTGCATCAATTGCAATTGCAGCAACTAGTGCTGAATCAATGCCACCTGATAAACCAAGTACAACTGATCTAAATCCATTTTTACCAACATAGTCGCGAAGACCCATCACAAGTGCATTCCACATTTCTGCTTCATCTGACAGTGGTGTGGCAATTGATGAATTAGTCGGGGTTGAATGTGAAGTTGGTTGTTCGGAAACAACAACATCTGGTCGGGAACTTCCTTCGATGCAATCAATATCGACCACAATTAATTGATCATCAAACTGCACCGTGCGAGCAAGGACGGATCCATCTTTGCCAACAACAATGCTGTCGCCATCAAAGACCAGATCATCTTGGCCGCCAGTCATGTTGACGTATGCAACGGGTGCGCTAATTTCCTTGGCCCGCTTTTGTACTAGCGCCAAACGCACATCATCTTTATTGCGCTCAAATGGTGAACCATTAGGCACAACCAATAGCCCTGGGGTGCGTGCTGCAATTGAATCTAGTGAGTGCCAAATATCTTCACAAATGGCAACGGCCACATCGACCCCATGCATTCGCACAACCAAGCTTTGATCCCCCGCCACAAAGTTTCGGAACTCATCAAAGACGCCGTAATTAGGTAAGTGGCGCTTTACATAAGTGGCCCTGATTTTTCCGTCATGAATAACGGCAACGGCGTTTTTTGGGCCTTGGTCTAAATAACCAACAACAGCCACGATGTCGCCGGTAATGCTGGCTGCAATTTCCTGCACCGCACGAATACTGGCGGCTTGAAAAGATGGACGAAGAGCTAAATCTTCAACTGGATATCCCGTCACAATCATTTCGGGAAAAACAATCAGATTGGCACCTTGATCCTGCGCGCTCTTAACAGCCTCCGCGATCAGCCCAGCATTGCCCGCAAGGTCTCCAACCGTGGGGTTGATTTGGGCTAGCGCCACGCGCAACTTCATTTTTCAAGTGTAACGGGGGTA
>JBIIZP010000109.1:0-3419 GCA_044346215.1 Candidatus Planktophila sp. | reverse complement strand
TCGTGAGCAAAAAATAGAGGTGGATTTCCTCAAGGCGATTGCTGGGCATTACCTAATTAATGCTGCTCATTCGCAAGATCGCTATGCAAAGCAACATGTAATCATTAAAGATTTGGTTGAAATGCTTCTTAAGTACCCACAAGAAATGGATTCCTTTTTCCAGAAGCCGTGGAATGAAGCATCTGATCAGATCGCCAAAATGCGGGTGATTATTGACCAAGTAGCCGCACTCACTGATCCCGGCGCATACGCTCTTCATGCGCGCTTACTTGCGAATCGATAAGGTGAAGCCATGAGCGGTCGCATTAAGGATGAGGATGTTGCATACATCCGCGATCGCGCGCCTATCGATGAGGTAGTTGCAGATTACGTTCAGTTGAAAAATGCTGGCGGCGGTCAGAAAAAAGGTTTGTGCCCTTTTCATGATGAAAAGTCACCTTCTTTCCACGTAACACCAAGCAAAGGTTATTTTCATTGCTTTGGTTGTCAGACTGGCGGCGATGTCATCGCATTCTTGATGAAGATTGATCACTTAACATTTACTGAAACCATCGAACGACTGGCAGATCGCATTGGGTACACCTTGCGATACGAAGAGAGTAATTCACCGTCATCTGGACCAGTAGTCACATCGGGTACACGTAATCGATTAATCGCAGCACACGCAGAAGCTGCAAAGTTTTATCAAGAGCAACTCAACACTTCACCTAATGCTGCTCATGGACGTGAGCTTCTAACTAAGCGAGGCTTTGATAAAGCCGCATGTGAGCAATTTGGGGTGGGGTATTCACCCGATGAATGGGATGGATTAACCAAGCATCTACGGGCTCTTGGGTATTCCATTGATGAACTTGAATTAGCTGGATTATCAAAGATGGGTCAGCGCGGTCCGATCGATAAGTTCCGGAATCGTTTGATGTGGCCCATCAAAGATATTTCAGGGGACATAGTCGGTTTCGGAGCGCGAAAGTTAGCTAGCGATGAAGAAGATCAAGGCCCAAAGTATCTCAACTCTTCTGAATCCCCGATTTACAAGAAAAGCCAAGTCCTTTACGGACTCGATGTAGCCAAGAAAGAGATCGCAAAGAAGCGCCAAGCTGTGATCGTCGAGGGTTACACCGATGTAATGGCGGCACATTTAGCTGGAATCACAACGGCGGTTGCAACATGTGGAACCGCTTTTGGCGCAGACCACATCAGAATTTTGCGGCGTTTGTTGATGGATGATGATGCATTTCGCGGCGAAGTAATTTTTACTTTTGATGGGGATGCAGCGGGTCAAAAGGCTGCCCTCCGTGCCTTTAGCGAAGACCAAAAGTTTGTGACTCAAACCTTTGTTGCTGTCGAGCCCGATGGTCTAGATCCATGTGAACTACGCCAAGAAAAGGGAGACCTGGCCCTGCGTGATTTGATTGCACGCCGAGTGCCATTGTTTGAGTTTGCAATTCGCACAGAGCTTGCACACCATAAATTAGAAACTGCTGAAGGTCGAGTGAATGCCCTCAACGCTGCTGCGCCCTTGGTTGCTCAGATTCGAGATAAATCTTTGCGCCCCGAGTACACACGTTTGCTTGCTGGTTGGTTAGGTGTTGAAGTTGAGATTGTTACCCGAGCAGTGGCACAAGGAGCAAAATCTCTTCCGCGGCAATCGCAAAACGATGGCGAAGAAGTTGTTGCGCAACCAAATTTCAGGCCAGATCCGAATGAAGCGCGGTTGATCCTTGAACGTGAAGTACTAAAGGTTCGCTTACAAGAAGCACATTTGTTTGAAGGTGATTTGTGGAGCTCGATAGAAGCTGGTGCATTTACCCATCCTGCATATAGTGCGATGCGCGCTGCTATTGATTCTGTTGAGAAATTGTCTCCAGATGCGATTGCTGATGAAAACCTTAAGGCACTTTTCATGGAACTTTCAGTTGAACCAATTCGCGCAGATGGAAAGCCAACGCAGTTGTACGTTGCAAGTATTGTTGCCCGATTACGTGAGGTCGCAATCTCGCGCTCAATTGCAGATTTGAAGTCGTCACTTCAGCGGCTTAACCCTGTCGAAAATGAGATCGAATACAACGCAGCATTTGCCCAGTTAGTAGCCCTGGAATCAGCCCGTCGTTCTCTGCATGATCTAGCGCTGGGCACTCTTTAGTCGGGTCAGCGGCTAGTTTTTGCCCATACGCTCGGGTGCGCTAGAGTTTGCGCTTGCACCGTTAATCCCTGATAGCTCAACGGCAGAGCAGTCGACTGTTAATCGACAGGTTCTTGGTTCGAATCCAAGTCAGGGAGCGTGAAATTCACACGTCGCTCCGCACTTCGTATGGCCCTTGCCAGCGTTGCGGCCACTCTTGTTGGAACTCGCGCCGAGGCTAATTCCAAGCAAATCGTCCGACTCAGCAGAGTAAAGGTTGGCGGGACTTTTGCTTTTCAATTAGCTAGCGGAGCACCAGCACTCCTATTTCGCACAAAGACCGGCGTTTTTGCATATCAAACAATTTGCACCCACTCAGGGGGAGTAACTAAGTACTTCAGTCCAAAAAAATTGCTTGTATGCCCAGTGCACAATGCAAGCTTTAATCCCTTTAAAAAAGGCGCCGTCGTCGCAGGACCAACAGGACAATCGGCGCAATCCATACCACCGCTACCAATTGTGAAAGTTGCTATTAGGAGCGGTTGGGTAGTCTTGGCATAAGTTGCACTATTTAGTAAGTCATTTTTAAACTTTCTCTCAGGTTCTCGTGACAACTTGTTTTTAACTATGAAAGAGGTTGAGATGAAGAGAACATCCACAAAGGTGATTGCTGCATTTCTATTAGGAGCAACTCTGGTTGGTGGTGTGGCAACTGCTGCAACATCAGAACCACTTGGCGTGAAGGTATGCGTCGATAAGCGAACACAAGCAATTTTCTTAGCTGGATCAAACGGGTGTACTACTTCGCGGACCCCAATGACACTTGGTGCGCCAACAATTGATGTTAAAAGTATTGCTTCCCTTGTGACTCCTTCTGTCGTCTCAGTAAAGGTAGTTGCAACTGCAGGTAGCGGAAGTGGAAGCGGTTGGGTTTATAAGAGTGACCGAACATCATCATTTATTGTCACAAATAACCATGTGATTGCATCGGCTGCAACAAGCGGCACAATCACCGTTGAACTATTAAATGGGGACACAGTACCCGCGCAGATTGTTGGCCGTGATATTGCCTATGACTTAGCAGTACTGAAGGTTAATCGCGGAAACCTTCCAACAGTAATTGTTGGAAATTCTTCAAGAATTAGTGTTGGCGAATCTGTAGTTGCAATTGGGTCTCCATTGGGCCTTGCAAGCACAGTTACAAGTGGAATTGTTTCAGCGCTCAATCGCCCAGTTACCGCTGGCTCTTTTGGATCTGAATCATTTGTTAACGCGATTCAAACAGATGCTGCTATTA
>JBIIZP010000108.1:0-3480 GCA_044346215.1 Candidatus Planktophila sp. | reverse complement strand
ACTACTAATGCACCTACATATTTCAATTCGGTAGGGATGAAGAGTGTTGAAAGTTGCACAAAGAGCCCAATGATTAAGGAACCGACGAGAGCGCCATTGGCTGTTCCCAAACCACCTAGTGTGACAGCGGCAAATATCAATAGAAGCATGTCCTGGCCCATAAGGAAGCTAACCCCTTGGTTGACGGTAACTATGACCCCCGCGTAACCAGCTAGGGCAGCTCCCAATATCCACACCGCACGGATTACCTTTTGGACATCAATTCCTGATGCTGCGGCAAGTGCGGGATTATCTGCGACCGCTCGACTTGCCTTGCCCATGCGGGTAGTCAGTAGCCAAATCGTCGCGAAGAGAATAAATCCAATCCCAATAATCGTCGTAAGAATAGATTTAGGGGTGATGTTTACTAATCCAAATTCCAACCCTGCTTGCCCGGCGTACTGAGGCAGCTGTCTCGTATCTCCACCAAAAAGGAAAAGGAAGAAATAGCGTAGAAAGATGGCAAAACCAATCGAGACTACAAGCATTGCGATCAATCCAGTGCCGCGCTTACGCAGCGGTTTCCAAAGGTACCTATCTTGTAAAAATCCAGAGATGAAAGCGCTGAGCACCACGGCAATCAGTGCTGCCAAGATGACTGGCAACTTTACTATTGCACTGAAATAGTAGGTGAGAAGACCTGCAAAAGTTAAAATTTCACCGTGTGCAAAATTTGTGAGACCCGTCGTTCCAAAAATAAGATTTAAGCCGAGGGCTGCCAAAGCAATGATGAGGCCCAAAATTAATCCGTCAACAGTTAGTTGAGCTGATCGCTCAAGTCTTGTTGCCTTTTCAACTCCGGGTCCAATCGGAAAGAGCAATCGTAGTTCAACTCCGAGCATGAATACATTTGCCTTAATTGTGCCCTTGGTTGAATCTGTTAACGCTTGACCTGATGGTAAGTCATCTTCGTTGATTGTCACGGCGTAAGTTCCTTTAGCAGTTACAAGAACCTCCCACGCACCCATGGAATCTGTTTTCGCTTCCCCACTAAAACCATCTGGTCCTTCAATTGAGAGACCAACACCCGAGATTGGTTTTTCTGTAGAATCTGAAATAACGCCGTAAAGTTTCGTTGGGGAATCAATTGCATACGCAGGTGATGCAATTGATGAAAGTGCTGCTGTGGCAATGAACATTGCGATGTGCACAAGAATTACGCGAGCACCCAACTTCTTCTTTATGAAACTCAAGTTGCGCCCCAAATCTTTAGTTAGTGCATCTGGATGTGTGGATCCAACAGGCAGTCCTGAACGCCTAGATGACCTACCTTAACTAAAGGACCTAGACCTCGGCAAGGATCAGGCAGGTAATTCGTGCGGTGCAGGTTCTCTGCCCAGATTCATCGGTAATAACAATTTCATATGAGCATAGAGTCTTACCAAGTGATATTGGCGTCGCAACCGCGGTTACTAGACCTGCTCGAGCAGAACGGTGATGTGTAGCGTTGATATCAATGCCTACAACTCTCCGATTGGGACCCGCGTGAATCTGAGCTCCAATGGATCCAAGAGATTCAGCTAAGACAACATTTGCGCCACCATGGAGCAGTCCGGCAGGCTGGGTATTTCCCTCAACTGGCATTGTTGCAACAAGACGCTGCCCGGAGACTTCAACTATCTCAATTCCCATTTTCGTTCCAAGGTCACCGTTGCCGCGTGCCTTAATAATTGCCAGCAAATCTTCTTGGGTCATGAGCCAAGCATAACTTGTTACCTAGGATAGGTGCCATGCCAGCTGCTGCTAAGAGAGTCCTACTTATCGATGGCCATTCAATGGCGTACCGGGCTTTTTTTGCCTTACCAGCGGAGAATTTCACAACCGCACAAGGCCAGCACACTAATGCCATCTATGGCTTTGCAACAATGTTGCTATCTCTACTGACCGCAGAAAAACCTACACATATCGCTGTTGCTTTTGATGTTTCGCGAAAAACTTTTAGATCCGAGATCTTTCCTGAATACAAGGCCAATCGAGCAAAAACACCAGATGAGTTTAGATCGCAAATGTCTTATCTGCATGAGCTCGTGTCTTCATTTGGAATTACAAGCTTCGAGGTAGACGGCTACGAGGCAGATGACATTATTGCAACGATTGCAAAGCAGGCTGAACGTGAAGATGCTGAAGTCTTTATCTGTACCGGTGATCGTGATTCATTCCAGTTAGTTAATGAAAAGACGACAGTGCTCTATCCAAAGCGAGGTGTAAGTGATTTAGCGCGGATGACACCACAGGCTGTGCAAGAAAAGTATGGAATGTCCCCTGAGCAGTATCCAGATTTTGCGGCACTGCGCGGAGACCCAAGTGACAATCTTCCTTCCGTTCCAGGTGTTGGTGAAAAGACTGCCGCAAAGTGGATTGTTGAATATGGTTCATTGCACGAACTTATTGCAAACATTGACAAGTTAGGTGGCAAAGTTGGTCAGTCATTGCGCGATTCAATTAGCGATGTAATTCGAAACCGCGAGCTGACGCAGTTAGTAGCCAACGTCCCCTTGGAGTTAAGCATTGATGCCTTGGCGTGGAGTGGTGTGGATGAGAACAAAACTAATCCGCTCTTTGAAAAGCTCGAGTTTAAAACACTGAAGGAGCGAATGAAGCCGATTTTACTCAAGGGAAACACCAAGAGCGTTGACCCTGAATTCGAGTTATTCGCAACAGAGATCGCTGAAGGCGTTCTAACACCCGAAGAGGCCTCAGCAAAGATTGACCAACATTCGGGTGATATCGCCATTTCCTATCAGTTAGTCGAAGAAAAATTGCATCGTTATGCAATCGCATTAACACCAGATGATGTCTTCTTAGTTCATGGTTCAACGATGGGGGGTTGGGCACTAGATAGCAAAGTGACCAAGATTGCACATGATGCAAAATCATTGGCCCGGATTAATGGATTAACCGGAGTCAACTTTGATACTGCGCTGGCTTCCTATCTTGTTAATCCTGGCCTACGAACTCAGGAGCTTAAAGACATACAAGAGCGCTGGGGAGATGGCACAGCGATCAATCAAACTTCCCCTGAACAAGAACTTCTCACTTCAGCCCGAGCCATGTTTACCTTGAGGGATTCGTTGACCCGCGAACTTAAAGAGCGCAATCTCTGGGATCTTTTCACTTCGATGGAGTTACCAGTTGCTGATCTCTTAGGTCGAATGGAGTCTGTCGGAATAGCAGTCAACAAAAGAGGTTTGGAAAGCCTTGCCGCCTTCTTTGAAGGGGAAGTAAAGCGTGAAACAAAGGCAGCGCATGATTCTGTTGGGCACGAGTTCAATGTTGCATCTCCTAAGCAGTTGCAAGTGGTTTTATTTGAGGAGCTCGACCTTCCAAAAACAAAAAAGATAAAAACGGGATACACCACCGATGCCGAAAGCCTTGAGTGGTTACATCAAAAGAGCGGGCATCCAGTTCTAACATCGTTACTTCGAATTCGTGCAACTAATA
>JBIIZP010000107.1:0-3482 GCA_044346215.1 Candidatus Planktophila sp. | reverse complement strand
GAAGTTGCAGCTGCCGCCATCAACTTGGAATCCTTGTTAGAAACTTTTGATAACTGCATGCATTGGTTTGCCAGTGTTCCCCTAGGAATAACTAACCCACCTAATGGCAACGCAGAACCCGAACGCTTTGCACCTGCAAGCATCGGAGGCAAAACCGAACCTAAGGAGATTGCAAGCATGGGATCAGAACTTTGAGTATCAATCCATCGCCCTAACCATCCGGTACTAATGTGTTTTGCAGGAGATGCGGTCTGCCACTTTGCCATTGATGCAAAGTGTGATTGATCTGGATCTGGATAACCAACACCACGAACAATCGCAACCTTCTTTTGATCCCACAAACCCTTAAGACCCTTCATTGCAGGGTTTAAAGCAAGCTCAGCATCAAGGGGTAAAACTTGATCAGCTTTGTATGAGATTTCGGGACGAGATGAGTAATAAATCGGATCTGTATAAGGAACAACGGTGTTCAAACCATCGTTACCACCATACAAAGTGACTACAACCAAGATTGGAGTATTTGCCGGCAATGGTCGATCGATTGCTGCTTGTGCAATCTGATCAATACTTAGCAGCGGCGCTGCTGCACCCACTGCAACCGCACCCGAGGTTAACTTAAGAAACTTTCTTCTGGTTACTGTATCCATCGTCGTCTCCTATGCATTCACTAAGTATTCGGGGCTACATAAAGCAAGCAATGCAAACTGCGCTGGATCTGCTTGAGCATTACGCAGAGCGTTCTTTGTGCGTGGGCTCCATTCGGCAACACCGAGCCAATCAGCACTTTGCAGCATGCGCTGCGCAGGTGTTAAAGATTTCAAGACTCTTAACTCGCTTTGCTTGATCAACCATGTTGCAAAAGAGAGTCGATACTGCGCGGTGGCAGATGAAAGCCAGGCTTCTCCTGCCGGCCATCCACCCACATTTGTTGGAGAAAACGGCACTTGGCCAAGCTTTTCTAAGAAGTTAATCATCTGTGCTGGCGTCTTTAATGCAGAGGGGGTTAATTCCAAAGCTCGGCAAGCAGAGATAAACCATTCAACAGGTGATTTCACCATCGCATATTTTTCATCACGCATTGCAGCAGCACTTGCCATTGCAGCTACTGCAGCTGAAATATCGCGATTGCTAAAGGCGCTCTGTGCAACAAAGTTTGCTGGCATATCTTCAGTGCTTGAAACAAATCGATACCACAAACGCTCAGCTACGAATTTCGCGCTGTCATCACGGGCCACCAAGAAATCAGCTAATGAATCACCAGTAAAGACCCCGGTGGTTCCAAGTAATGTAACTGGATTCTTGTCACGACGATTTTGGTTAACAGTCACAACTCCATTGCTGCGAACAACTTGATATCCCGTTAATACCCGTGAAATAGCTTTAACATCATCTTCGGAATATCGACCAACACCCAAAGTGAAGAGCTCCATCAACTCGCGGCCCAAATTCTCGTTTGGTGCTTTTGCTGTGTTGTCCTGACCATCTAACCAAAACTGCAACGCACCATCATTAATCATTGCCTTTGTCATTGTTGCAAAGTTTCCAAGACATGTTGCACGCAAAGTATTATTTTGCTTGAACATCGGCAAGGGGTAATTCAATTTTTTAATTGATGTTGCCCAATGGCCGTGCCAAAACCAGGTCATGCGCTCTGTTAAACCATGATCACTTACAGCCATACGATCTAGCCACCAAACAAGCATTTGCTGCGTTTGGTAACGCATCGCAATTGCAAAGGGAACAATTTCTTTTGTATTTTGCTTAGGACGTTGACCCAGATCAGTGATCTCTGGTTCAACAACTTTGGCCGCTCCTGCATCAACGGCTGGAACCGTTAACAACTGTGTGCGGGTTGCTGCAACACCATCTGCCAAAGCTTTTGCGTATTCGCCTGGACGCGGACCAAAGCCAAAACGATGCAATAAGCGGGAGGTCTCTAACCTCTGTGCGTTCATGCGATGAGAGTAAACCCGCTTTTGCATAGCGGTACAGTTTCCCCATGAATTCAAGCCAAACTCTCAGAGAACAGATTCTTGCCAAAGCCGTTGTACACGGCAAAGTCATTCTCTCAAGCGGAAAAGAAGCTGATTACTACGTAGATCTGCGTCGCGTGACCCTTGATTCAGTAGCCGCTCCCCTTGTAGGCCAAGTAATGCTGGATCTAACAAAAGATCTTGATTACGAAGCGGTTGGGGGATTAACTCTTGGTGCAGATCCTGTCGCAACAGCAATGATGCATGTTGCAGCTAGCCAAGGAAAAAAGATTGATTCATTTGTAGTTCGTAAAGCAGAAAAAGCACATGGCTTACAACGTCGCATCGAAGGTCCAGATGTAAAAGGAAAGCGCGTATTAGCAGTGGAAGACACATCTACAACAGGTGGTTCAGTTCTTACTGCGGTTGAAGCGTTAGTTGAAGCTGGTGCAATTGTGGTTGGTGTTGCAGTAATTGTGGAACGCGGCGCAGAGCCAAAGATTAAAGAGGCAGGGTATGAATACCGCGCTGCTTATCAGCTATCTGATTTAGGCTTGTAACGCTTTGATTGGCGCTCTTTAAATACTTCTAGCGCCAACGGAATTAAACTTCCTGCAACAATTAATCCAACAATCAACATCAATAGATAATGTCCTTGTTCTTCAAGTACATCACCCAGCACGTAACCAATTCCCATTGCAACTTGCGTCCAAATAATCGCACCAATTGCATTCCAAGTTGAAAAAAGTCTACGTTCAAGATTAGCAACACCACACACTGGGTTAATCAAAGTACGTGCAAATGGAATAAAGCGGCCAAAGACTAAAGCTTTGCGCGGTCCGTACTTGCCTAACCACTTTTCAATAGTCGCAACCATCTTCTGATTAAAGAAGCGACTATCTGGTCGATCAAAAAATGCTCGGCCATACTTTTTGCCAAACCAATAACCAACTTCACCGCCAACAATTGCTGCGATTGGTGCCAAGGTAAACAAAAGCGGAGTTGAAAGCTTCGCATCCCCCAGCGCCGCCGCACCTGAACCAGATGCTGCTATACCCGCCAAGAAAACAACTTCACCGCCCGGGAAAACTAGACCAATCAACAGGCCAGTTTCCATAAAGATGATTCCAAGGACGCCGATTAAGCCCAATGTTGAGACAACAGAGTTGGCATCCAAAAGGTTCATATGGTCAGGCTATCCCACGCATAGGGCCCCTAATAGATAAGTATGAATTTGCCCTATTCGGGGTATCTGCGCTTACACTTCGTCAGTCTTGCGCCTCCACTAGGCGCCACGAACTCCAACGGAGGAGAACCTATGCGTGCATCAAGCACCGTATCCCTGGTCCAAGTAACCGGATCCAATCTGACATATGCATACATCGTTCTAGGAATTTCCCTAGCCGCTCTTGCAATCGCCTACGGACTACGCGCCCAAGTTTTGGCAGCTAGTGATGGCACGCCAAAGATGCGCGAAATTGCAGAAGCGATTCAGGAAGGAGCGGCAGC
>JBIIZP010000106.1:0-3487 GCA_044346215.1 Candidatus Planktophila sp. | reverse complement strand
TTTCAACACCGTTGCGTTTGTAGGTCACCTTTACAACATCACCAACATTTAATGACCGAACGCTGACAATGAGCTCTTCTGGGGCATTTATAGGTATTCCATTCAAAGCGATAACAATGTCGCCACCGCGCAGACCAGCCTTTTCTGCTGGGCTACCAGGCAAGATTCCACGACCAGAAGTAGCAACTTGAGCACCTTCTCCCGGGTAATTCATATCTAATGAAATTCCAATTACTGGATATGTCGCGACGCCATTTTTAATCAATTGTTCAGCGGTCTTTCGTGCCTGATTAATTGGTATCGCAAACCCAAGGCCAATAGAGCCAATTCGAAGATTAGATCCCAAAGATGCAATCGCAGAGTTAACTCCGATGACAGCACCAGTTGAATCAACTAATGGTCCACCGGAATTTCCTGGATTGATGGCAGCATCTGTCTGTAAGGCGTTGATGAAAGAGCTTTCATTACTTGAGTCTCCCGCGGTAACAGGACGATTCTTTGCGCTAATGATTCCTGTTGTAACTGTTCCTGCTAATCCCAGTGGAGAACCAATTGCAATAACTGCGTCGCCAACTGCAACTAAATCACTATCACCAAATTGCATCGCCTTTAAACCTGATGCGGCAATTTTTAAAACTGCTAAATCATAAGAAGCATCTCGCCCAACAACTTTTGCCAAAAAGGTTCGTCCATCGTTGAGCTTGACTCGAATACTTCCACCTGATTGCGCTGCAGAACTGATCACATGGTTGTTGGTCAAAATGTAACCATCGCTGTCAATGAAAAACCCTGATCCTGTTCCTGCGCCAGTCAGCGAACGAGTTTGAATCGAAACCACAGAAGGCAAAACTCTTTGCGCGGTACCAGCCACCGAATCTGGCGCTCGTTCAATTGTGCTTGTAGATGAAACAAGATTGACTCGATTAAAAATTGATGCACCTGATGCATTAACTCCCAGAATTCCGCCTACCGCTCCCGCTAAAACTGCGATCAACGCAATAGATCCCTTTGAATTCTTCGAGGATGTATTCGCCTGCCACCATGGAGTTGGCACGGGGGCTACTTTTTTACGAGGAAAGATCATGGCGCTATTTTGCTACAACTTCGTTGCGATCAGTAATCCGTCGCCGACTGGGACCAGAGAACTCACCCAATGATCAGTGTCATTCTTGATGATTTTCCCAGTATCCCGAAGCGCGACTGTGCGTGGATCTCGCTGGGCTGCATCACATACCTTGCCGCCACCGTAATAGTTGTCAATTACAAGTGCCCCGCCACTGCGCAGAATTCGTTGTGCTTCATTGATGACAAAGCCCAAATCTTCAGGGTTATGTCGGACAACAACTAAGTCATATGCGCGATCTGTTAGCTTAGAAATTACTTCTAGTACAGAGTTAGTGATTAAGCGGTATCGACTTGGAGCGATATCAGCATCAGCAAAAGCGAGTTTGGCAATCTGTGAATGCTCCATCTCATCATCTATAGATGTCAGAGTTCCGCTGGGAAGCATTCCATCAAATAACCACAAACTGCCAACACCTGAACCTGTACCAACTTCAACAACTGATTGCGCTTTTAAAGTTGAAGCTAAGAATTTCAAAAAAGCACCGGCCCCAGGAGTTGTATCTACCGTGCCTAATTCAACACCGCGGGCTCGTGCTTGAGATTTGAAGTGGTCTTCAGGAATAAAATTCTCAGCAAAGGTATGAGGATCTACTCTCATGACAATGAGGTTATCCACTCGGTAAGAAGGCGTACTCCAAATCCTGTTCCACCTTTAGAGTTTTCACCTGCATCAACTTCGCTGCGTGCAGTTCCTGCGATATCTAGGTGAACCCAACGTCTAGTTGATGTGAAATTTTCCAGAAACAGTGCTGCAGTAACGGAGCCTGCAGAGAATTTACCCTTGTCTGCTGTGTGATTGAGATCAGCGATATCGCTACGCAAAGCCTCCTTGTAATCATCAACTAACGGCATGTGCCAGACACGATCACCAGTTGCATCGCCTGCCTTTGAAAGCGCAGCTGCTAAGGCGTTATCGCGTGTATACATAGCGGCGTACTGGCGACCTAACCCAAGTGTTGCGGCTCCCGTTAGGGTTGCAATATCTAGCAAATAATCTGGATCTAAATTGGCATCTGCATACGCCAATCCATCTGCCAAAACTAAACGTCCTTCGGCATCGGTGTTAATTACTTCAACCGTTGTTCCGCCGTAATGCTTGATGACATCACTAGGGCGTTGAGCTGTGGCAGAGATAGCGTTTTCAGCCATCATCATCAACGCAGTCACTTTCACATTTGGTTGTAATTCTTCAAGAGCGGTGAGCGTTCCAAGAATTGCGGCAGATCCGGCCATGTCACTCTTCATCGCCATCATCGTGTCATAAGGGCGCTTGAGTGAAACTCCGCCAGTATCAAATGTGATTCCTTTGCCGACTAAAACAACGTGGGGCAAAGCTTTTGCTGACTTCTTCTTAGATTTAGGTTGATAAGTAACTTGAATCATGCGTGGCCCTGGCTTAGGTGATGAACCCCCAACTGCACGTAGACCCCCAAACTCCTTCAACGCTGCACCTGCAAATATTTTTACAGTTAGCCCAGTTCCCTTTGCAAAAACTTCTGCTTGTTTGCCCATCCAGGCTGGAGTTTTAATATTTGCTGGAGTGTGAACTAAATCGCGCGTTCTACAGATCGCATGTGCAATTGCTGCCGCATCTTTAACTGCCTGCGCATCTTTGCTAGCAACATAAATTGTTGGCTCTTCTTTTTTCTTGTCAGTCTTTAGATTCCAGACCCAGGCCCCTAGGGATACCGAGATTGCAAATGACTTAATTTCTGAGACAACACATGCCGCAAATACTGTTGTGTTCTTTCCTCGCACCTTTCGACCAACCGCTGCTCCCGCTGCGCGTGCCGATGAACCACTTTGATCGCCAATTGCGACTAAAAACAAGCGATCGGTTTGAGAATCTTCAGCGCTGACTGGAATCTCAAAAATTTCTCCAGCTTTGCCTGTTGGTGCAAAAAAAGTTAATTCATCAACAAGGTTGAGAGCAAAAAACTTTTCAACTTGGGATACAAGGGGTGATACAAATTCAAACTCGCCCTCTAAATTCTTGAAGAATCCCAGTGCGATTGAATGAGCACTAACAGCCTTTGAAATCTCAAAGGGAGCATATTGAGGTAGCGCTGACATGATTGGTAAGGCTAGTGCCTTTAAAACTAAATTACTTCTTAATGAGAGCTACAGCTGCGTGAAGTGCTGCGCTGAGGTTGTTTGCTTCTTCGGCGTTCATTTCAACAACCAAGCGACCGCCACCTTCGAGAGGAATTCGCATCACAAGTGAGCGAGCTTCCTTTGTGACCTCCATTGGACCATCACCAGTGCGGGGTTTCATGGCTGCCATGGGAAGACTCCTCTAAATCGTTGGTACTGCTAGGTGTAAAGCAAGGAGGTAAGTATCTCTCAGATTGAGCCTTAGTGC